>NZ_JBNPLX010000010.1:0-118562 GCF_050313695.1 Bariatricus sp. SGI.161 | reverse complement strand
GCACCGTGGTAGAAACTTGCTCTAAGTAAGCCGCAGACTGGCCCTGTCCGGGCTTTTCCGTACATAGAGCGAACAGGGCGGGGCTTTCAGCCCGCTGTTCGCTGCCTTTTTTCTTTCGCCAATATTACTCCGCAGAGGGGCTTTGCTACCCGCTGGCTGCGCTATTTTTCTTTTCCGCTAAAGATACATTTGAAAAGCCGTCAGCTACCCGCTGGACAGAGATTTTTCAAAATTTCTTTTGCCTTAGTAATCCGGGAACGGGGATTTTGGCAACCGGCGGGACAGAAAAATTTTGCTTTCACTTCCTACAACGGAGAGATTTTGAAAATGCCAAATATCCGGGCGGGAAAATTTCTCCCCTCATTTACTACTACAACCGGCAGGGGGCAAAATGGCCGGGAGCCAGAACGGGCAACAAAAAAAGCAGCAAATCTTTTTCAGACTTACTGCTTTCGCTGGTCGCCGGTGGCGGCTGGTATTCAGTTTTGAAAGTTTAGGGCTGGCTGGTATGACGATAACGCGTTTAGCAAATAAAAACTTCTCATCTCAAATCAAAAAGAATACTTTCATAGTCCTTTACAAAATACTTTATATTTGTGCGTCCTTTCTGAATAATTGTGTGGCCTTCCGCTTCCAACTTTTCCTTTTGTGCCTCTACACCGCCGGGATATTTTGCGTTCAATTCCCCGTTTGCCTTTAAGGTTCGCCAATACGGGGTTTCATCTTCAGAACGCTGGTAACTCGCCCATGCTGCAATAGATACAAAAATCCCGGCTGTAATAGGCTCTGTGAAATCCGCTCCATTCAGTTTAGCAAAATATTCACGGATTTTTCCGACAGTGATTACTTTGCCATAAGGAATTAGTTTCATCACTTTATCATATTCGATTGGTGGGGCAAAATACATTCTGCTTCCGCCATATTTCTCAATGCTTTTCTGGTCGGTAATAATCTGAAATTTAGGCATATCCTTGCTATCATGTAGCATGGCATTAAAATCTTTTTTATCTTCATTCGCCATCTCTCAACACCTCCTGCCTTAATTATAGTGGAGCAGATTATTCCATGCAATGAGACGGTTTGAAAATCAGCTTGATTTTTTTCTTGTCTGACATTGGATATAACTCAACGGTCAAAGCGAAATTTGAACAGCGCGGCAATGAGCCGCTGCTTCACATAGTCCTCCACCTCGGAGTTGACCTGTCCGTTTATTTTGGAGAAGTAGCGGATATATCCGGCGTAGTGGGAAAGAACCGTGTCGATTGCGTCCGGGTCGCCCTCATGGGCTTTAACGATTGTTTCATAGGGGAGAAGTTTACTCATGGTCGTTTCCCTCCATGAGCTGGCTGGAGAGGACAGAATGAATGTCATTTGAGTACGTCCGTTCTCGGAAACATATCCACTTCGCTTTTGGCACTATCGGTATACGGGAACATATCCAATCTCTCTCTGGAATGTATACCATACTTTTAAAAGGCAGAATAGCATTTTAACTTATGCTACCCTACCTATAACTAAACATTTACAGTTGCATGTGGCCTATTGTTTTTAGCCGTTAAATATTTTATAACTATTAAATAGCGATACAAATTGTTCGAAACTAATATTGTTTATATCATATATTCTCGCATGTTTTAAAGCTTTATTAAATTGATTTTTTGTAAACAGTTTTTCATACTCTTTGTTAACCCATTTCATTACAAAAGTTTCATATTTTTTTCTCTCTTTAAATGCCATTTTTGCTGGCTTTCTTTTTAATACAATTAATGCGCTATCCACTTTAGGTTTTGGATGGAAATAATACCTAGGAATTTTTGCTAATATAGAAATATCTACCTCTGCCATTAACAGCAATGCTAGTGATCTGTTTGTATCTAATAACCTTTTAGCAAAACCATATTCCACTATTAAATAACTTATTGTGGCTGAACTTTCAAAAACAATTTTTCGAATTATATTTGTGCTTATGTTGTAAGGTATGCTGCCAAATATTTTATATGGATTGTGGCTAGGAAATGTAAATTTCAGTATATCATCATTTACTATTTGATAGTTAGGATAATTTAAGAGCTTATTACGAGTTACCTCACATAATTTAGAATCAATTTCTATCGCCGTAACAAAATTACATCTCTTTACCAATTCAGCAGTAAAATGACCTTTCCCTGCACCTATTTCAAAGATGTTATCTTTTTCATCTAAACTTATGCAATTCATTATTTTTTCTATGTGATATTTTGAAGTAATAAAATTTTGACTATCTTTTATATTTACTTTGTTCATTATAACCTCTCCTTAAAGGTAAGCGCCTAATATAAGGGTATCTGTTCGCTTGGTCATATATTTGCCATAATAGTAGTAATCACATATGCCAGCATTTTACTCTATGATCCGGCGCTAGGATCTAGCAGTAAGCAAGCATTTTACTACAATTATGGAGGTTACATTTATGCAGACAGAAAGACGAACTGCCGATGAGCAATACCGGCTCATCATGGAATGTCGCAGCAGCGGACTAAGCGATTTTCAGTGGTGCAACGAGCACGGGATCAAACCCGGTACATTCTACAACTGGGTCAAGCGGCTTCGCAAAAAATCCTGCTATGATATTCCGCCGGCAACAGGCCGGGGAGGCTATAAGCCTTCGGAACAACAGGATGTTGTCAAACTTGAAATCGTTGACCAGCCTGTTCTGCACGAAGAGACACCACAGCTTTTAAGCGTGCTTCCGGATCATACGGATACAAACTGTATGGAAGCAACTGCTGAGATCAAACTCGGCTCCGCCCTGATCAGGATTTCAAATGATATAGATCCGGCACTTTTAGCACAGATCATCCGGTCTGTGGGAGGTGCATCATGCTAGGCGACATTACAGCTGCAACAGATATTTATATCATTTGTGGCTACACCGATATGAGAAAATCAATCGATGGTCTGTGCGCCATCATCAGAGACCAGCTTCACTTTGAACCGGAGCATACCACCGCGCTCTACCTTTTCTGCGGCAGACGCAATGACAGGATAAAGGCACTCCTTCATGAGAATGACGGTTTTGTGCTTTTATATAAACGCCTCGATCATAACACCGGAAAATACCGGTGGCCACGTAACCGTGACGAGGTGAAAACCATTACATGGAGGCAGTTTGACTGGCTCATGTCCGGTCTTGAGATCGAGCAGCCAAAGGCAATAAAAAGTGCCTGAAACGCTTGATTTTTCTAGGCTTTTGCACCTGTTTATGGTACAATAGAAGTATCAAAAAACGGAGCAGAAGACCATGCCTTCAGGAGTAAAAGATATCCAGCTCTTAGAGCTTAAGGATACAATCTCACAACTGAATAAAACAATCAGCACTCAGAACGAACTCATAAGTTCATTGCAGAAGATGCTGGAAGAACGCAATGCGAAGGACAGTGAAAAAGACCTTCTGATCGCGAATCTCCAGTCTCAGCTTGCGTATCTTAAGAACAAGGTCTTTGGCTCAACCAGTGAAATACGCCATGACCAGCTGGACGGACAGCTGAATCTGTTCGGTACACCCGTCGGTGATGAAAAGCCTGCGGAAGTGATCGAACCGGAAGTGATCAGCGTCAAGGGGTATACCAAAGAGCGGAAACCCAAGGCAACCTATGATGACAAGTATAACTCTGTGCGCTCCATTTGTAAACATTTTTTTACGGATATAGTAGGACTGTCTATCAAATTTTTCTGTGTTTCTTTACGACACATGAGCATTGTTGCAGGGGATCAAGCAGTAGCCGATAAACTCCTGCAAAGTAACAATGTCCTCCGGGTACAGCAGCCCATCCAGGAAGGAAATCCACAATGCAGGCTTCGGCGCATCCGGCTTATAAGCGACCGGTAGTCGGCTCCGCACAATCTCCGGCTTTCCGGGAATAAAGCTGCCATCCAGCATCAGCGTGCCGTTGGAAAGATGAATCCGGTCTGGTAGGAGAGGGAAATCATCTACCTGTGCGGCCAGCTTCATCACTTCCAGAATGTTGCTGACCTTCCGGGGGATATTGTTCACGGCGCAGCATTTCAGCCGTTCAAAGATTTCTCCCCGCAGCGGCAGGTCATCGGTCACTCTGCCATCCGGTGTGAAAAATGCCCGGTTGGAATAAATGATTTTGTGGCTACTCAGAAACTCGTCGCAGAATACCGCTTCATTGATATTTGTCCCATCGAACCAAACCGGCAGATTAGGATCAGTCCATTTCCTGCTCTTTGCCATATGCTCGTTCCTCCTTTTTCAGCCGGTTCAGACGTTCTTCCAGCCTGTCTATGGTACCGTCTTCTTTCAGCATATCTACCGTTTTAACCCGGACCTCCAGTTCTTCAAATGTCAGTACATCCACCAGATACTCCGCACGATCCAGCATCTGGCAGGCTTCCACAAAGCGGTCATCCCATTCTTCCTCCGGGCTGGAAGGAGCATATCGCTCCTTCCAGTCCTCCAGCAGGTGCAGATAACCGCACAATACCCGCTGACAGTGCATCTCATCTCTCTGAAATGCCTTTGCCAGCGGGTATTCCGGCTTTTTCAGCGCAGCAGCTGCGGGCGGCTTGTCCGGGTCAAGTCCAAAATCATGCGCCAGCTTTTTCGCCGCCTCATAGCTGCCCAGGCCAAACAAACGGGCGGTGAACTCAATCACATCGCCGTGAGCCCCGCAGCCAAAGCAGTAGAAATAATCCTTGTTCAGTTTCATGCTGGGGTGCCGGTCATCGTGGAACGGACAGCGGCACATCCCATTCCGCTGCACCTCCACTCCGTAGTGTTCGGCAGCCTGCGGGACGGTCACGTTTGCCTTTACAAATTCGTAGATACTCATGTGTTTTCCTCCTTGATTTTTCGTACAGGTTTTCCCTGTCACTTCAATGTACGGAGAAAAAGGGGCCATCCCGAAAAATCCGTCAGTTTTGCAAGAAACAAAAAAGCAGCCCTGAAATCTTGCAAAAATGCAAAACCTCAGAGCGGCAGATGTTCACAAAGATATGTTGATATTATTCCGGTTATGGAATATAATTTATATAGAATCAGGAAAGGACATAATAAACCATGAAATACCTTTCTACCTTTGAAGCAGCAGAGAAATGGGGGGTATCGCCCCGGCGTGTCGGCGTTCTCTGTAATGAAAACCGCATCCCTGGCGCACAGCGAGCAGGCTGCCGCTGGATCATCCCGGAAAATGCGGAAAAGCCAAAAGACGCCCGCATCAAAAGCGGGAAATACATCAAGAAAAACTGAGAGGGGGCTTGGATATGGAGCAGCGGTATCTTCCCAGCACGCCGCAGCAGCGGTTGCAGGACTTGATGAAGGAACATAAAATTACGCAAGCGGTTCTGGCCAAGAAAATCGGAGTTACCGAAAGCACTCTGAGCCGTTTTATCAACGGTACGAAGGATACGCTCAGCCTGGATCAGATGATTAGCATTGCCCGCATCTTCAATGTTTCTACCGATTTTCTCCTGTGCATGACTGATGTCCCTGACCGGAAAAACTATGACATTTCCGAGCTGGGATTGTCCGCTGAAGCGGCACGGAACCTTTATACCGGCAGAACCAATCCGCAGGTGGTAAGCCGTCTGCTGGAAAACCGCCGCTTCGCCCAGCTTACCAATATGATTGCGCTGTATTTTGATGATACCCTTGCCTCTGGTTTTGCGGTGCAGAATCAGATAGTTCAAACGCTCAGTTCCATGCTGTTGGGAACAGGAAAAGAACAGCCTGATGCCAGGAAAGCGGCCCAGCAAGCAGCACAGACTGCATTACTGAATAAGGTGCCCGTCTATCAGGCAGACCTGACCAATATCCAAAATCAGTTTATGGCTGTTTTGCGGGAGATCAAAAAAGAAATCGGCACGGAAACAGGGGAGCCGCTGACCAAAGAAATGGTGGAACAGATGTATTCGGAAACGATGAAAGGGCAGGATGCACTGCATCCATCTGTTTCGCCGGAACAGTTTGTGGATCTGATTATTGCCAGTGTCTCCGGGATGGAGCTTGCCGATGCCGATTCTCTGGGGGAAGTGCGGCAGGCACTGCTTCACATGGTACAGCGGATGGCGGAACAGGATCATGAAGCCAAAAACAAATGAGCAGCTCTGCGTACTGGCACAGCGAGGGGATGCACAGGCGCAGGAGCAGCTGGTAAAAAACAATCTGGGATACATACAAAAGCTTGCAAATGAACTGTATCAAAGCGTAGGGCTGGGCAACAGTGAGCTTGGCATCGACCACGATGATCTGATTCAGGAGGGAAGCATCGGCCTTTTACGGGCTATCTCCCTGTACGACCCTGACAAGAAAATAAAGTTCTTGACCTATGCCGGACAAGCCATCCGCAACGCCATGATGGATTTGATTTCCGCCGCCTTTGCCACCTTTGAGCAGCGGCTGCAATCAAAAGAGGATGGATTTCCTATGGAACGGATCAATCTGGATGATCTGCTCCCCGGCGAGGACTCCATGCAGCGTTCCGAGCTGATCGCTGATCCGTATGCCGCTGAGCCAGAGAAGATCCTGATTGAAGAAGAAAACCGGCGGGAGCTGTACGAGGGACTGAGACGCATTCCCGCAAGAGACAGGGCATACCTCCTGTACCGATTTGGCTTTGAGGACGATCTGGAACACCCTCTGATTGGGACGGCGTTGCATTTCCATCTCAGTGAAAGTCGGGCAAAGTCAACCGAGGCTCTGGCGCTGGACAATCTATGGCTGGAACTGCCGTGGTGGTTTTAACGATAGATGCTGCGGCAGGACGGGGGCTTTTGATATACCTTTGTTCCGCTGCTGACCGGCTGGAAAAAGCTGCTTTCTGCACCTTCTTCCAGCCTTTTCCTGTTGCTCAGACTGCCCCATTTATAGGGCAACCTTTCCCACCAGAACGCCGGAATTGCAGCACAGATTCAAGGGTGTGCTACATTTCCGGCTGCCATCCGCTCTACAAAGGTATAACACACTAGACTTTCCTGCGGAAAATTGTGTGCCAACAGGGATGCTGCTCGCCCCTATTGGAAACCCAGAGCCAAGGGGCTGCGCCCCTCTGGACACCCTTCATATTTTCCTCGAAAATGGTACCCAAACTGTAAAAATGCAGTTTGACACCATTCCTCAGGAAATATAAAACCGCTGCATATTCCATCCTGCTCGGGGATGAAAATTGCAGCGGTTTTATCATACTACTCGAAATGTCAGCATCTGATCCAAATCGGCATCTTCGATAGAGCATGGCACGCCACCACGCAACGTCGCTCCCAGATGATAGAACAGCATACATCGGTTTATGTGTTGAAGCAACAACTGAGACCTTCGTTTATAGCCATACTGCTTGAGCAGGGTTCTCAGCTTAATTCTAACATAATCATTTCCATATCCATACAAAATACGGATGCGGATGCTTTTGAAAAACAAATCCAAATCCGAGAAATCGCTGGTTAATTGGTCTGCTTGCAAAGTCCTGTTTGAATACGCCAAATCTTTCTGTATTGCAGGAAATTCTTTATCGATCACTGGTTTATCATAGAAATATTGTAACCAATGATAGGTGTCTAAAATGAATTTCCGCTGATTTGCTCTGTATGGAATATCGAGAAATGCTTTCTCGCCCTCCCATATCCGGTCAAGTATTCTGCTTTCATCTCGACAGCCGAGCTGCATACTGCTGACAATTACCGCAATATCGAGTGCAGAGTAGCATAACCCTTGCATTACTGATCACCTTTCGTTCCGTTGCACTGACGACAGAGAATTTGCAAATTTTCTACAACGCTTTTGCCGCCGTTGTTCATCGGAACGATATGATCGACTTGGAAATAGATACGTGACTTGTCTGCAACACCACAGCAAGCGCACCGGTAATTTCCATCTGCATCTTTAGCTTTTTCAAAAGCCTGATCTCTCAATTCCTTTTCCAAAGCAGGATTGATTTTCCCAATTTCATGCAAAGGCAAATCTTCTAATGCTCTGGTTCCATACTTTATGTTGTTTTCATCATCGTATATATCGGGATGCGATAGTTTCATCAATTCGATGTTCAGCTGACGGAGGAAATATAGTTTCCTACCAAAAAACAGGCGAAGCATATTATCATCACTGGATTCCCAGAGCGAATCAATATACTCTGTTCTTTTGCGTTCGCCCATATCTTCGTCCCAAATATGCTGGGCAATTTTGCTAACATCAAGTTTGCTTCTGTCTACCTCAGCGAAAGTATAGAACTGCGGAACGGCTTCATATTGGGCATAATATTTCAGGATATTCAGAACATCCTTCCGTTCATAAGGAGGAATCATCTCTCCGCAAAAGAACGAATCCCGGCACTGTGCTTCCATTTCATCAAGCTGCGCTTCTGTCAAATATTCTTCTGTTGCACCAAAAGACTTGAACAGGGAAGGAAGCGCATCCATCAAATTTTTATAGGCATTCTGTGTGCTGTCGTAGACCATTACCTGATAAGCGTGATCCATTCCGTTTTCTTCAAGATATGTAAACGCATACATACCAACAGGGATTCTTTGCTCAAATGGCACTTTTTCCAACGCAGTAGTATCAACTGCATCATCCAAAATAGCTGCAAACTCCTCAATCTTGGAAATAGCAATCATGCGCAGATCTCGTTTGGCACGCTCAGATTCATTATCCTGAAAGTCATTGTTTCCATCAAATAGGCTTTCCGGATTAACCCATGCAATATGCTCGTTCCAGTGGTCTACGAACGAAACAATATATGCGCTGGCTGTGCCGCCTGCTGCTGTACCACGCAATGCACGACCAACCATCTGCGTCATCAAAATGGAAGAAACAGTAGGTCTTGCCAAAAACACTGTTTTAGTTTTGGGCAAATCAACGCCCTCAGTCAAAATGTTGACATTGATCAAAACCTGCAACTTTCCATTTCGATAGTCTTCCAGCTTTCTTTCGTTATCCTCCCGGCTAATCGTCACACCAGTAATGGCATCCTTAACAGAAGATACGATGAAGTCAGCTTTGATACCAGCTTTTTTGAAAAGAGAGGTCAACTGAATTGCATGAACCACATTAACGGCAAACAATATTGTCTGACCATAGTCATTCTGTTTTGCCTTATAAGTTTCGACAATCAGTTTGTTACGGGCTGCACTATCTGCCATCTGCTGTGCAACCTCATCCGGCAGAACATCCAAATGTTGAATGCTTTCCCATGCGTCAACACCGAGAGAATCGCCGTATTCTTCATCCGTGTAAAAGCTTTCAAAAATAGGTTTTGCAAGAATCTGTCTGTTAATCAGTTCCTTTAGTCCGATCTGATATGTGATTCCAACATCACCGTGAACAACTCGTCCATCACTGATACCGTCAGTATATATTTTTGCTAACAGTCCCTGTTCTTCTTCAGCAGTACGGAACGGAGTAGCAGTTAAACCAATCAGTTTTAAATTAGGAACCTTTGCCTTTACATAATCAATGACCTTTCTGTACGTTTTTGCGGTTGAATGATGAGCTTCATCCACAATCAAATACAGCTCTTTTTCACCTTTGAGCCATTGATCCAATCGATCAATGTTTCTTCCGATGCTGTCCTTGCTGACAATCAGCAAGTTGTCACCCGGACGAATGTCGCTGGTTCGGTCATGGCTGGAAGCTCCAGAAACAATTCTAAAGCAGAAGGAAGAAATGTGGGGGACAACTTCTGTATAAGCAAACTTTTGAAAAGACTCAGCAGCCTGATCCAGCAACATCTGGCGATGGGCAATCCAAAGAATTTTCTTTCTCTTATCAATAGCATTTTTTAAGAGCCACATGGAAGCAGTATATGTCTTACCACCACCAGTAGGAAGAACTACCAGTGTGCTGTATGATGCCTCCTGATTCATCTTATCCAATGCTTCCATTGCCTTCTTCTGATGCTCGTAAGGCGTTCTGGTATTTGTTCCTTTTTTGGGAAAAATATCACCAAAGGATTTTACTTCTACATAATTTGTAAAGTTTTGTTTGTCTAATTCATTCATCATTTCTTCCCGTACCTCTCTATATCATCCCAAAATATTTCATTGCTTCTCGGATTGCTTTCTCTTTCTCAGGCGGACACTGCGGCTGTTTGGCATTTTCCTTCTTCGACAGGTTATAGCTCTGCCCGACCTCCAGACCACATTTCCGCTTAATCTGTGAGATATACAGGGAAGATACCTTTAATCCGGTCTGCTCCAGCACTCGTCCCTTGATCTGCTCATAGGTGGCTCCCTGCTGGAAGCCGGAGGTATCCATATCTTCCAGCGAGAACTCCACCCGAATCTTTTTCGAGTCGATCTCACCCTTGGAAAGCAAGACAACCGTCTCCACATGGACCGTGCCCGGAAATAAATCAACACACCCGATCCGTTCCACACGATACCCTCTTCCCTGCAGCATCTCCAGATCTCTTGCCAAACTGGTCGGCTTACAGGCAATATAGACGACACGGTCCACGCCAAAATTCGTAATCTTCTCCAATGCCTTTGGATGCACTCCGTCTCTTGGCGGATCCAACATAATAAGATCCGGCACTTCGCCGAGTTCATCAATCACCTTCAGCACATCTCCCGCCCAGAAGGTACAGTTGTTAAGGCCGTTAAGTTCTGCGTTCTCTCTTGCAGCTTCCACAGCTTCTTCCACGATCTCTACTCCCACTACCTTCTTGGCAACCGGTGCCAGAATCTGCGCAATCGTTCCGGTTCCACTGTACAGATCAAAGATCACCTTATCTTTCGTCTCTCCGATATATTCCCTTGCCGTCTCATACAGTACCTCGGCTCCGAGGGAATTCGTCTGAAAGAAAGAAAATGGGGTAATCTTGAACTTCAATCCCAGGAGTTCTTCATAAAAGTAATCCTGACCATATAGAATCTCGGTTCCTTCATCTTTTACTACATCTGCCACACTGTCATTCTTGGTATGCAATATACCGACAATCGTTCCATTCAATTCCAGAGACAAAAGCTTCTTAACCCATCTCTGTCCATCAAATTCCTTTTCAAACTCAGACTCTGTTGTCGTGACCAGATCAATCAGAATCTCTCCTGTCTTTACCGCTTTTCGAACAAGCAAATGTCGGAAGAATCCGGTATGCCTCATCCGATGGTAGTACGGAAGTCCTGATTCTCTTGCATACTCTAAAGTGCAAGTAAGAATCTTTCGGTAATCCGCATCCACAATCTGACAATCGGACACATTTACAATATCATGAAAACTACCTCTTTTATGCATTCCAAGTGCCAATGGCCCATCTTTATATTCATCGCCAAAAGAGAACTCCATCTTATTCCGGTATTCCTGTCTCACAGGACTTTGTTTCACACCTTCCCAGATGTAATCACCTTCCACCGCTTCATCCATCATGGCTTTTACCTGTGTTTCCTTCATCCTGATCTGCTCTTCATAAGGAAGATTCTGATAAGTACATCCGCCGCATTGTCCAAAATGTGGACATTTTGATTCTATTTCCATAGGAGAATGTTCTAAGACTTCCAAAAGTCGTCCCTCTGCCTTTCCTTTTCGTATTTTATTCACAGAGAAACGCACTTTTTGCCCTGGAACTCCATTTTTTACGATTACATATCTTTCTTCTTCAGGTAGGAATACTTTTCCCTTATTAGGAAATTCTACCGATTCAATCATTCCTTCGTATACCTGCCCTTTTTTCATGTTGTTAATTCCTTTCTTCTACTATTGTATCGTACATTTCGCTTTTAATATAGTTCCGTCCTGTTCTACTTTGATATGATCAATACTTTTCACATATTGATTAAACTGTGCATATCCATAATCACTAATCTTAAAGTCTTTATATTTTTCATATACTTTATTACCAAGAGCACTGAGTTCTATTCCATTTTTTCCTGCTTTCCTGGCAATCGAAAGTACATATTTATCAATATCTTCTTTCATCTCCCAGTCTTCTCTTAGTGCAACCGATACAATGTTTCCACTTTTGACTAATTGAATTCTTGAGAATTCTTCCAAGAACTTTGACAGCATATTATAACCATAACTTCGGACATCAAAATCTGGATACAGATTTACCAGACGACTTCCTATCTCTCCCAGTCCAGTTACTTTATTACTATTCTGATTCTCAATAACCATCTTGATAATAGCATCTTCAATCTTTTCTTTACTTAATTTGTCATGTACTTCTTCCGGTTTTGATTGTCCAAGTTCCTGCTCAATCAAAAGATTTTCCAAAATCGTAAACTTATCACATGCTTTTCGGAATGGTTCCGGTGTCTTATTCTCTCCCATTCCGATAACCATCTTTCCACTTTCCCTCAGTCGACTGACCAGCCGTGTAAAATCACTGTCACTGGACACAATACAGAATCCATCCACATCATTGGTATACAAAATATCCATTGCATCAATGATCATTGCCGAATCTGTAGCATTCTTCCCCTGTGTATAACTGAATTGCTGAATGGGCGTAATGGAATTCTTCAGTAATTCGTCTTTCCAGCTGGAATGCTGCGTGCTTGTCCAGTCTCCATAGATTCTTTTATATGTAATCACTCCGTATTTTGATAACTCTGTCAGTATTGGTTTGATATACTTGGCAGATATATTATCTGCATCGATCAAGAGTGCATAACACTTTTCATCCATCCACATACTCCTTCCACTGATATATATTCTCTGTCTTCTCCCAAGACAAAAGCAGGTAAGATACCTTTTTCTACATTACATAGGCTTCTAACCTGCTTTCTCTATTGCATATTAAATTGTGTGATCGGTATCTACTTATACCTGATCATCTTCGCTGAAGAAATCATCATCAAAATCATCGTCAAAATCTTCTTCAAAATCCTCCAGATAATCTGGTGTAAAGAAAGAATATACAGCGTAAGCGATTGCTGCAACGGCTGCTACAGCTCCGATGATAGCCAGAACCCACAGTACTGTCTTGCACTGCTTATCTTCTTCTTTCTTGCTAATTAGCTTACTTAACTTTGTTGCTGCAATAATATCTTCTACTTTATTCATGCTCCCACATCCTTTCTCTTGTTTTCGCAACAAGCATCAACTATTATTTTTATTATAGCACTTATTTTTTGAGATTACTACAAATTTATATGAAAATATCTGATTTCTTATACTTTTTGGAGTCGTGCAAAAGTTGCAAACATTTTTTTTATTCCGGCATTGTCAAAATCTACTGTAACCTCATAATCCCTTCCACCTTCTATAATGGCAGTTACCGTTCCTTCTCCAAATTTCATATGGCGTACCCGGTCACCGACACCGTATCCTGGTCCTTTTCCACCACCATTTCCAAACTGCTTCACCGGCTTTTGCGTAGCAAATGCTTTCGTCTTGAATGCTTGTTTTGCCTGTTGATAAGCGCTTTGTCTTATCGGTTCTTCCTTCTCTTTTTCAAATACCATACCCGTAGATAATAGATTCATTGGAATCTCTTTCAAAAATCTAGACATCTTATTATACTGTGTCTCACCACGAATCATGCGACGTCTCGCACAAGTCAACGTCAAATCTTTCTCCGCTCTGGTAATTCCCACATAACAAAGACGCCTTTCTTCTTCTACTTCAGTTGGGTCATCGGCTGTAATCGTCATATAACTCGGGAAAATTCCATCTTCCATTCCAGCCAGATATACGTGTGGGAACTCCAGTCCCTTCGCACTGTGCAGTGTCATTAGCACCACATAGTCACTGCTTTCATCCAGACTGTCAATATCTGCCACCAACGCAACTTCTTCAAGAAAGCCGCTAAGAGTTGCAGGTTCATTCATATCTTCACAGGTTTCTTCATAAGCTGTGATCTTACTGATCAACTCATCTATATTCTCAATTCTTGCTTCTGCTTCTTCACTGTCCTCTTCTTTCAGACTTTCAACATATCCTGTCTCTTCAATAATCTCCTGCATAAGATCAGACAGACTCATCTCCAAAGCATCCGCTTTAAAATGTTCAATTAATGCAACAAAAGATTCCAGTTTCGATGCCCCACGTCCAATATTCGGAATCAGATCAACTGCACGAAGCGCATCATAGAAGCCTATCTCATGCTGTGCAGCGTATTCTTGTACTCGGTTGATACTCGTCAGTCCAATTCCTCGCTTCGGCACATTCACAATTCGACGCACTGCCAGATCATCCCGTCCATTATCTACTGTTTTCAGATAGGACAATAAATCCTTAATTTCACGCCTTGCATAAAAATTAATGCCGCCTACAACTTTATAAGGAATATTGGCTGTCACAAACTTTTCTTCAAACATACGTGATTGTGCATTAGTCCGGTAAAGAATCGCATTATCATTATATGTACAATTTCCCTGATTCACATGCTCACGTATGTCACTTACAATATATTCTGCTTCATCATACGCAGAATCAAACTGGCGGAACTCCAGTTTTTCACCTTCTCCATTGGCTGTCCAAAGTGTCTTATCTTTTCTTCCTAGATTGTTGCGGATCACCGCATTTGCAGCATTCAGAATATTACCAGTAGAACGATAATTCTGCTCTAGCTTTATCACCTTCGCATCTTCAAAGACCTGTTCAAAATTCAAGATATTCTTGATATTAGCACCACGGAATTTGTAGATAGACTGATCATCATCTCCTACGACACATAGATTACGATACTTGGAAGATAATAATCGAATCAACTCAAATTGCACCGTGTTGGTGTCCTGATACTCATCTACCATAATATAACGGAACCGTTCCTGATAATAGTCCAATACATCTGCCTGTGTCTGGAATAACTGAACTGTCTTCACCAACAGATCATCAAAATCCAGAGCATTATTTGCTTTCAGCTGCTTCTCATACTCTTCATAGACATCCGCGATTTTCCTTTTACTAAAGTCACCTTCTGCCTGAAGGCGAAACTCCTCTGGCGTCACCAACTCATCTTTTGCATGCGAAATCGCGCTCATTAATGATCGCTCTTTAAAAATCTTTGTATCTATCTGCAATAATTTACATACATCTTTCATCAAGGTCTTCTGATCATCTGTATCATAAATTGTAAAATTCGTATCATATCCTAACAGATCAATATGTCTGCGCAAAATTCTTACACAAGTAGAATGAAAAGTGCTTACCCAGATACTTTCAGACCCAAAACCCACTAACTTGTCTACTCGTTCTCTCATCTCGCCTGCTGCTTTATTCGTAAATGTAATTGCCAGAATATTCCACGGATTTACACCCATCTCTTCAATCAGATAAGCAATACGATGAGTCAGGACTCTGGTCTTACCCGACCCGGCTCCCGCAAGTATAAGAAGCGGTCCTTCTGTATGAAGCACCGCTTCCTTCTGCTGTTCATTTAATGTATCATATATACTCAAATCTTCTATTTCCTTTCTGTTCCATTCTGTTTGGTCATAAACTGATGTTCTTTTAAGATCTCGTCATGGAGCGCAATTGAAGTCCACTCCTGATTAGATGCAGTTACAACAGCCTTTAACGGCACCTGTAATTTTTCCTTTCTCATGAGGAACAGCGCTTTATCCAGCATATCTTCAGAAGTAGCCTGTATGACCAGCATCTCTTCTTCAAATCCCTCTCCATCATACACTTCGGTCTCTCTCTCCACTTTTTCCATTCCTGCCAATTTCCCTATCGGCCATAAATATTCTTCTTTTTCTACATGGCGAATCTTATATCCCAGAAACCCAAATATCATTGCAACTTGTCTGCCTTTTTTTGTTTCTTTTAGGTTATAGCACAATACAACCGATTTCATGACTTCTATTCCTCCCTCAAAATCTGTTTCTATTATACGGACTTTCCAAAAGAAGTGCAAGCGTCAAGAAACTTTCCATTTTTTTACTCAGAATATTTTTCTTTATACCCGAAAAAAATCTTGTCATATAGTTTTAAAAACTATATAATACTTTTATTGAGGTGATAAAATGACAATTGATACAAAGGACATGTTAAACAGTATCTTATCTAGCATTTCACGGATCGACTATGTACGGCCCGGAGATATTCCGAACATTGATCTATATATGGATCAGGTGACAACCTTTATGGAAGAACAGCTTCATTCTACCAAACGATATGAAGATGATAAAATCCTGACAAAAACTATGATCAACAATTACGCTAAAAATAATCTTCTTCCGCCTCCGGTCAAAAAGAAATATTCCAAAGAACATGTATTAGTCATGATCTTTATATATTATTTTAAAAACATACTGTCTATCAAAGATATTGAGACCATGTTAGCCCCTATCACAGAAAAGTATTTTAACAATGGACAAGACTTTAACATGACTTCTATCTATGAGGAGATATGTAAACTGGAAAAATCGAGAATTGACGCACTGCAAAAAGATGTTGCCAAATCTTACAATTCAGCAATCAATAGTTTCAGTGATGTTCCTGAAGATGAGAGGGATTATCTGCAATTCTTTTCTTTCATCTGCAGTCTCAGTTTTGATGTATATGTCAAAAAATTAATTATAGAAAAATTAATAGATGAACTTCCGGAACCGGATCACAAAAAAAAGAAATAAGGCAACTGGCCTTATTTCTTTTTCTATTAGTCTTTCTTCTGATTGATTCTCTCGAACACCATGTCATATCCGTCATTTCCATAATTTAATGAACGATTCACACGACTGATAGTCGCGGTAGAAGCTCCTGTCTTCTCAGCAATTTCAAGATATGTCTTATGTTCTCTCAGCATCTTTGCTACTTCAAATCTCTGTGATAATGAAAGCAATTCATTGATTGTACAGATATCTTCGAAAAAAGTATAGCATTCTTCTTTATCTTTCAGGCTCAAGATCGCACTAAACAGATAGTCTACTGCTTCAGTCCTTATCTTTTTACTCATAACATAATCTCCTTCGTAACAATATCATTACTGTTACATTTTAACACACTAAATTTATAAAGTCTACACCTTTTTGTTGCGTTTTAAAGAGAGTTTTAACTTTTCTAATGTCACATTTGCAATCAATTCTTCCGGAAAATCAACTTCCCGTAATACTTCTATGGCATATCCGTATTCTGCAATATCAACATCTACATGTGAGTCCGTGCCAAGTACAATCATCGCCCTTTGCTTTTTACACTCCTGAAGAATATTCCTGCAATTTTCTTTTGTATTTAGACGGAATCCATCTGGACGGAGCGAAGAATTATTGACCTCAATCAAGGTCCCTGTTTTCTTTGCTTCTTTTACAAATTTAACACAGTCAACTGGAAATCTTCCGTCATCTGGATGCCCGATAATATCTACATACTCATTCTCCATTGCACGAAGGTATGCCTTTGTAATATTTTCTATAGTTCGTTCACTCTGGAAACATGGTATATGCATACTTGCAATGGCTATGTCAAGCTGCTTCAGTACATCCTTGGAAAGGTCAACCTCTCCTTGCTCATTCATAATATTCAATTCCGTTCCTAAGAGCAGCTCTACACCACACATTTTCCGTGGAACAACTCTCAGATTCTGAAAATAATACAGATGGCATGTTCCCGGCATCTGTGGTGCATGCTCCGTAATCGCCAGCCCTTTCAGTCCTTTTTCTGCTGCCATAGATGCCATCTCTCGAATGGTATTATATGCATGTCCACTTGCCAATGTATGAGAATGGGTGTCAATTTCTATCTTCATGATAAATCCTTCTTTCACATTATTTATTTTTAATCCAGGAAATATTATACAGCATACATTTATCTTTTTCTACACATTCTAATTCTATACATTTGAATTTTACATTTGGAGGTATCACAATGAAAGATAAAAAAAACGAAAAAATTATTGACGAATATGACTATCTCTCTAATGCGGCTTCCACTCAGGACTGCACCGGATTGATTCCTTCCGAACCAGTTTCTGTTGAAGAAATCGAATCTTATGAAGAGCTGTATCACTTCCTTCCACCCAACGGAAGAGCTGCCAATATCAAGCCCGAGGAACAACGCAAATAATCTGGCATATATTAATCAAAAACGGGGTGTTATTCATGCCACCCATGAATTTAGTACCAGTAAATGGCACAATTCAGAATATTTCCGCATTTGGAAACAACTGCTGCCAACAGCAGGTTACTATCCGCAATTCTGATGGTATACAGAATTTCATTATTCATCCAGGCACATATGTCATTGAAGAAATACGGCTTCATCCTGGTATGAATGTTACAGCATTCTACGACGCAAACCTCCCTATTCCCCTTATCTTTCCGCCACAGTACCAGACTGTATTCATCGGACGCCGGAATCCAGCTGAGACCATTTACGCCGGCAATTTCGATGAAAGCCTCCTATCCTTAGACGGAACACTACAACTAAATCTTGGTCGTTCAACCAATATCGTCACCTCCAACGGGCAGCCATACAACTGCAGCCCCGGAGGACAATTACTGATTGTATATTATACAACAACCACAAGAAGTGTTCCGCCACAAACCACACCAAGAAAGGTAATCGTAATATGTTAGTTGGGGACGTAGACTTTTTAAAAAAGTCTACGTCCCCAACTTCATTTTGTGGTGTACCTTTTTGTAATTTGTGGTGTACCCAAATGAAAAACTTTCATTTTCTACTTGACATATTTTACTTTCAAATATACGCTAATGAAGGTATGATTCTTATATAACGTGAGGTAACTTTATGAAAAAGATACTAATGATAGCTACCGGAGGTACGATTGCCTCTAAAGAAGGCGATTCTGGTTTGGCTCCTGCAATAAGCGGAGAGGAATTAGCAGACAGTGTGCCTGGCATTCGTGATATATGCCAATTAACTGTTCTTCAGCTTATGAATATTGACAGTACGAATATGCGTCCGCGTCAATGGCTGCAGATTCGTGACGCAATCATGGAACAATATGATTCTTACGATGGTTTTGTAATTTTACACGGAACGGATACTATGGCATATACAGCTGCTGCTTTGTCTTATTTGATTCAAAACAGCTACAAACCGATTGTATTAACGGGTTCCCAGAAGCCAATGGGTAACCCTTATACTGATGCAAAGATAAATATCTATCAAAGTATTCTTTATGCGGTGGATGATGCTTCTTGCAATGTGAATATTGTATTTAATGGAAAAGCTGTTGCAGGAACCCGTGGCCGCAAACAGCGCACTCGAAGTTTTGACGCCTTTGAAAGTATGAATTTCCCAATGATGGCCGTACTTCATGATGACCGTATTATCCGTCACTATATGGAAATCCCGCCTGCTCCAGAGGATCTTAAGACTTATGACCAGCTTAATGATCGTGTATTTGTCTTGAAACTGACACCAGAAGCTAAATCTGACATTTTTGATCTATTAAAAGGACATTATGATGCTATTATTCTTGAAACATTCGGAATCGGAGGTATTCCTGATTCTTTTGAGAAGGCAATCTTCTCATGGGTGGATTCTGGAAAAACTTTGGCGGTAACGACTCAGGTACCAGAGGAAGGCTGTGACCTCGAAGTGTATAAAGTAGGAAAGAAATACAGCGAGCATCCCGGAATTCTTCAAGCCGGAGATATGACTACCGAATCTATCGTAGCAAAGCTTATGTGGGTTCTTGGACAGACAGACCAGTCAGAAAAGATAAAAGAATTATTTTACACAGTGATCAATCATGATCGAATATAATATCATGACTTAACAATGGCAGTATTGGAAGAGAACTTTCCATAATACTGCCATTGTTTTATATCTGCCTTATTTTTGCGTCTACTGCTTCTTTTCTTACATTATGATGCTGATTTTGATTTTCAGGCTCTGTTTTTTGGGTAATACTATTAAATTTATCATTACTTTTTTTCTGATTCTGCTGTTCTCGTTTTTTCTCATTCATATCTATTTTCCCTGCTCATTCCATCATTATATTCCTTCTTGCCAGGCTTTTTCTCTGATGGAATCGTAGAATCCTGATAGATGGAAGACTCCCTGTTTCCCTCATAAGCATCTTTGGTCTGTGTGTAATCAATTGGTTTTTCTGTTGTAAACGAAGACTTTTCTTTCATGCATATAATCCTCCTGTTGTTCGTACATTTTTAGACAAGATATGCCACAAGGGCAATCTTTTCTCCTGTCTCTTTCTGAATCGTCTGTTCTAATTTTGTGATTTTTTCACACATTTCTTCTGAAAGGTTGGCGTAAGCAATACCAGGAGAATCATTTGTTATTGAAGAATCTATCTCGATCATCATGTACTCCTCCTTTCAAAAGTAGTATGCATATTTTTCACAAACCTATTCATACCAGGTATTCATTTATTAAATTCAAAAAGAAACGATGTCGCTGCATAAATTTCTATTAAATGCACATTCTATTCATGAGGTGATTGTAATGATTGATAATCGAGAACTTCCCATTGGATTTACAATGGAGCTTGCACAACATTCTGACATTCTAAATAAATTTGCTCAGCTTCCCGAATCCGAACAAAAAAGTATTATTCATGGAGCAAGGCAAGTAAAGTCACGCAATGAAATGCGCAACTACGTCGAAAATATGTTTCAATAAAAGCTTTTTTAATCTTTCATTTTCACACAATATTCTCTTTTGAATATATTATAGCATTAGGGAATTCAAGGAGGATATTCATGAAAAAGAAAGCTGTTTCCGTTTTCCTGGTAATTGCAATAGCGATTACTGCTCTGTTAGGCTGTACTTCAGAAAATCAAGATGTTGAATCCACAAGTACTGAATCTGTCACGGATACAAAGCTTACGAAAGTAATCTTAAACGAAGTGGCACACTCTATCTTTTACGCACCTATGTATGTCTCCATCGAAGAAGGATATTTTGAAGAGGAAGGTATTGAACTCACTGTTCAGACTGGATTCGGCGCAGATAAGACTATGACCGCTGTTCTCTCTGGCAGCGCTGATATCGGATTTATGGGATCCGAAGCTTCCATCTACACCTACAATGAAGGGGCAAATGATTATGTAGTAAACTTTGCCCAATTGACCCAGCGAGCAGGGAACTTTTTGGTTGCCCGTGAAGAGATGCCTGATTTTACCTGGGAAGAACTGAAGGGAAAAGATGTACTTGGAGGACGAAAAGGTGGCATGCCAGAAATGGTATTTGAATATATCTTAAAGCAAAATGGCATTGCCCCATCCAAAGATCTGAATATCAATCAAAACATAGACTTTGGCTCCACTGCTGCCGCATTTTCCGAAGGTCAGGCTGACTTTACGATTGAATTCGAACCAGGCGCGACGAATCTGGAAAAAGAAGGAAAAGGCTTTGTTGTCGCTTCTCTTGGTACTGACAGTGGTTACGTCCCATATACCGCATTTTCTGCAAAGCAAAGCTATATTGATGAACATCCAGATATCATCCAGGGTTTCACCAATGCTTTACAGAAAGGTATGGACTACGTACAGACTCACACGCCTGAAGAGATTGCTTCCATCATCGCACCACAGTTCAAAGAAACTGATCAGGATACTATTACGACCATCGTCACACGTTACTATGATCAAGACACATGGAAGGATAATCTGATTTTTGAAGAAGATAGTTTTGATCTTTTGCAAGATATTCTGGAAAATGCCGGAGAACTCACCGAACGTGCTCCTTATGAAGATCTTGTGACAACAGAATTTGCCAAGAAAGCTGCAAAATAATAAAAAAATGCTGAAGGTTACAGTTTTTCACTGTATTCTTCAGCATCTTTTTATTATCTTATATGTATCAGTCAGCTGCGGTTTTGCTCTTCTACTAACTTCGCGGCACCGTACATCTCTCTTAACTTAGGCTTTTCAATCTTTCCGGTTGCATTACGCGGAACATCTGCAAAAATAATCTTACGTGGACGTTTATATCGCGGAAGCTTTTTACAGAATTCATTGATATCTTCTTCTGTACAGACAACGTCTGGTTTCAAAGAGATGATCGCTGCTGCAATCTCTCCAAGTCGATGATCTGGGAGACCAATAACTGCCACATCCAGAATCGCATCATTTGTACGGAGAAAATCTTCTATCTGCACCGGATATATATTCTCTCCACCACTGATAATCACATCTTTCTTTCTGTCTACCAGGAAGATAAATCCATCTTCATCTTCCATTGCCATATCGCCTGTATAAAGCCATCCATCGTGCAAAACTTCTTCCGTTGCTTTCTTGTCATTGTAATATTCTACCATGACTCCGGGACCTTTGACAGCAAGTTCACCAGTCTCTCCCCGCTTCACTGGATTTCCGTTATCATCAATGATCTTTGTTTCCCATCCATAACCGGCTTTTCCAATAGCACCAACCTTATGAATATTCTCAACTCCCAGATGAACACATCCTGGTCCTATAGACTCACTTAACCCATAATTCGTATCATACTGATGATGTGGGAAGTACTCTTTCCAATGCTTAATAAGGCTTGGCGGTACAGGCTGTGCACCAATATGCATCAGGCGCCACTGATCCAATTGATAATCATCAAGATTAATCTTACCACTGTCAAGAGCAAGCAGAAGATCTTGTGCCCATGGAACTAACAGCCACACGATCGTACATTTTTCTTCCGATACTGCCCGAAGAATAAATTCTGGATTTGTTCCTTTCAGAAGAACTGCTTTCCCTCCTGTCAGAAAACTTCCGAACCAATGCATCTTCGCCCCCGTATGATAAAGAGGAGGAATACATAAGAATACATCATCTTTCGTCTGACCATGATGATTCTGCTCTACTTTCGCAGAATGCATCAATGCCTGGTGAGTATGTAAGATTGCTTTCGGAAAACCTGTCGTTCCGGAAGAAAAATAAATTGCAGCATAGTCTTCATCATTGATGTCAATTTTCGGAGACTGGCTGGAACAATTTGCAGAATGTATCGTATAGTCTTCTGCAAACCCAGGGCATCCATCTCCTACATAATATAAAAGTCTGTGTTCACTGATATCATCAGCGATTTCTTCTACTCGTCCGATAAATTCCGGTCCAAACACCAGCACATCTACTTCTGCCAGTTCTACACAGTACTTAATTTCTTCAGCAGAATAGCGGAAATTCAACGGTACAGCCAGCGCACCCGTCTTTAAAACCCCAAAATAAATCGGCAGCCACTCCAGACAATTCATCAACAAAATTGCTACTTTATCACCTTTTTTCACACCTCTTTCCAACAAAAGGTTGGCAAAACGGTTGGCCTTCTCATTAAATACATTCCATGTAATCTCACGACGGTGATACGGTGCACGCACTGGCTCAATCAGCTCATATTCCTTCCATGTTACTCGTCTTGTCTCTGGCATCTCTGGATTAATTTCTACCAGACACACATCATCTCCGTACAGACGACAATTCTTCTCCAAGATATCTGTAATCGGCATTTGAAAATCCCCTTTCCATGCCGAACATTATAAATTTCGGCACTTTAACGCTTTTACTCATTAAAGCTTATGATACCTAATTTGTAGAAGATTGTCAATCTATTATTGGTATATCCTTCATTCTATGGTCCATAATTTTATTTTCTCTCCCCCAGCTACTTTCTGGATGTCGAATATAGAATCAAACTATCTAAAAACAAAAAGCAACAAATCTTTTACTTCTTATGCCCCTACATGTTCTACAATATAGCTTTTCACTTTTTCTTTTGGCATTCCAAGAGCCACTGCCAGTTCTCCATACAGGAAAAATTCTGCAATATTCAAATACTTATCATCGACATTAATTACTTTCTTTCCAGATGCCAGACGCTTCATCTTACGCAGATAAGAAGTCTTGATAATTGCGATCCAGTCCCTGCATTCATTTTTTAATAATGCTTCTTTGTATAATGCTTCTCTTCGCTTCTCATCAGGCACCCACAGAGTGTCAACATTAGGCATATCCTCAATTAATGCATGTGCATCTTCTTCTGTTATGATTTTTCTGATTTGTTTTTTCTCATTATCTACAGGTGTATAAAGTGTTCCGCCAACATCATATAAGGGTTTCAATGTATAATATTTTTTCTTCTTATCTGAGCAGCTTATGTCCAATTTCCCAATGGCCGTCACCTCGCAGACACCTTCTTTATAATGTGCTACGTAATCTCCTATCTCAAACATATTTACCTCCTGTCTGGAGTTGTTTTTAAGTCTCTGATTCATAATTATTATATCATGCTCAATTTTTTGATGTAAGAAGATTTTTACAAAACTTGCCTGCTTTATCGTTCAAAAATCTATTGTATCTGCTTAATCTGCTCGTTCAGATCATTTAGATATACCCAACGGTCCATCTTCTCATCTAATGCCTGCTCTGCCTGTTCTTTCTCCTTCAACAGATCATTTAATCTGGCAGAATTTGTTACATTCTGTGCAATCTCCTGATCCAGTTTTTCTATTTGCCCTTCTAATTCTGCAATATCATCATCAATAGATTCAAATTCCTTCTGTTCTTTATAAGTAAATCTTATTTTCTTTTCATGCTGTTTCCATGCATCTTTGTTCGCATCTTTATCAGCTTTCTCAGCTTTTCCGGCAGACACTTTTTCTTCTGGAACAGCTTCTAATTCCTTACGAATCAGATAATCTGAATATCCTCCTTCAAACTGACGAATCTCTCCTTCTCCCTCAAATGAAAAAATTCGATTTACCGTGCGATCCAGAAAAAATCTGTCATGAGATACAATAATGATAATTCCGTCAAACCGATCCAGGTAATCTTCCAGAATTGTCAACGTCTGGATATCCAGATCATTGGTAGGCTCATCCAGAATCAAGACATTCGGAGAGCTCATCAGCACACGAAGGAGATACAGTCTCCGCTTCTCCCCTCCCGAAAGCTTTTCGATTCTGGACCACTGCATAGCTCCGTCAAACAAGAAATTCTCCAGCATCTGTGAAGCAGTGATCTTTCCTTCCGGAGTCGTAATATATTCCCCGACTTCCTTTACATAATCAATCACTTTCTCAGAATCATCCATATATTCATTTTCCTGTGAAAAATAACCTACCCGGATTGTCTGTCCCATCTCTACGGTTCCTGTATCTGGCCGGACAATTCCATTGATAATCTTAAGCAGCGTCGTCTTTCCACAGCCGTTAGGACCAATAATGCCAATCCGATCATTTTTCAAAAAAATATAATTATAATCCTTAATTAAGACTCTCTCTCCATATGATTTAGAAATATCAGATAGTTCAATCGTCTTATTCCCCATCCGTGAAGCAACAGAACTCATGGAAACTCTCTTTTCCTCCTGAATATCCTGAATCTCCTGCATTGCTTTAATACGGTCAATATGGGCTTTTTGCTTGGTACTTCTTGCTCTTGCTCCCCGACTTAACCATTCCAATTCTGTTCTGAGCAGGCTTTTCCGCTTTCGTTCCGTTGCAAGTGCCATATTTTGACGTTCTTCTTTTAAACGCACAAATTCTGAATAATTCCCTGGATAGCTGTATAACTTTCCATTATCTACTTCTACGATCCTATTTACAACACGATCCAAAAAATAACGATCATGTGTGACCATCAAAACTGCTCCTCTGAACTGAATCAGATATTCTTCCAGCCATTCAGACATTGCATTATCTAAATGGTTTGTAGGTTCGTCTAACACTAAGATATCTGCCGATGTTAAAAGTGCATTTACAAGCGCAATCCGCTTCTTCTGACCGCCTGACATATGCTCTATCTTCTCATCATATTCCGTAAATCCCAACTGATTTAACATCGCTTTTGCATCTGCTTCGACGGTCCACTGATTCATTTCATCGATATTTCCTTCTACTGCTGCTTTTAATACGGTCGTTCCACTTTCAAATACCGGAGTCTGTGGAAGGTAACATATCTTCACTTGGCTCCTCATACTGATTTTCCCAGAATCATAAGGTTCGATACCCGCTACAACTTTCAGCAGAGTTGATTTCCCCATTCCATTAATTCCGATCACTCCTATTTTTTCATTCTCGCTAATACTAAATCCTACATCATTCAAAAGGATTCTATCGGTGTAAGATTTGATAATATGCTCCATCGTCAGTAAATTCATACTTTTTCTTCTCCACTATTCTTTTAATTCTCATTTTAATTGTCAGTATATCTGAAATTATAATCAACTTCAAGATATCAATTCTTTATGCAAATCTCTAAATTACACATTAATTTGAAAATCTTTCTCAGATATTCCATTTCAATCAAAAAAGTTTTACGAATTTTGCATATTTTTGCTTTAAAATATGGAAAGAATTCACAAAAAATTGTATAATATTTAATAACATGTAACACAAATGGAAAGAGAGGACTCACTATGAAACAAAACAATATGTTAGCGATGATTTTAGCTGGTGGTCGGGGGTCTCGCTTGCATGAATTAACCAACAAAGTTGCAAAACCGGCCGTTTCATATGGTGGTAAATACCGCATCGTTGACTTCCCATTAAGTAACTGTGCAAACAGTGGTATTGATGTTGTCGGAGTATTGACACAGTATGAATCTATTCTGCTGAACAGTTATGTAGCTGCCGGTGGTCGCTGGGGTCTGGATGCAAAAGACAGTGGCGTATATGTACTTCCACCACGTGAGAAAGCAGATGCCAATCTGGATGTATATCGTGGAACTGCAGATGCTATTTCTCAGAATATCGACTTTATCGATACCTATTCACCGGAATATCTCCTCGTTCTTTCCGGTGACCATATCTACAAGATGAATTATGCCAGAATGCTTGCTGCTCACAAGGAACATAATGCAGACGCAACCATTGCTGTAATCGAAGTTCCAATGAAAGAAGCAAGCCGTTTTGGAATCATGAACACCGATGAAACCGGACGTATTGTAGAGTTTGAAGAAAAACCAGAGCATCCTAAGAGCAACCTTGCTTCTATGGGTATCTATATCTTTAATTGGAAGCTACTTCGCAAACTGTTGGTTGCTGACATGAAGAATCCAGATTCTAATCACGATTTTGGTAAGGATATCATTCCACAGCTTCTGAATGATAATAAAACTCTTTATGCTTACAAATTCAAAGGTTACTGGAAAGATGTAGGAACCATCGATTCTTTGTGGGAAGCAAATATGGATCTTCTGGACAAGAATAACGAGCTTGATCTGAATGATCCGACATGGAAGATTTATACGGAAGATGTTACAACTTTGCCTCATTATATCGGACCTGATGCCGCAATCAAACGTGCATTTATTACTCAGGGTTGCAGAATCGAAGGTGAAGTAAAGAATTCTGTCCTGTTTACCGGTGCAAAAGTCGGAGCAGGTGCCAAGATTATTGACAGCGTACTGATGCCAGGCGTTGAAGTTGAAGAAGGTGCTGTTGTCACACGTGCACTTGTTGCTGACGGAATTAAGATTGGAAAAGGCGCTGTTGTCGGAAGCGCTGACAGCGAGCACATTGAGCTTGTTGCAAAACGTGTAAAGGGGGTAGAATAATATGTGTGATGCATTAGGTATTGTTAATTTTTCCGGAAATCACATCTGGGTAAATGGATTGGAGGACTATCGCCCGATTGGTGCATTCTCTTTCTTAGGAAGATACCGTGTGATCGACTTTCCTATCTCTAACATGAGCAATAGTGGAATTGACCGTATTCAGGTATACATTAGAAGAAAACCGCGTTCATTGACCGAACACCTTGGAACTGGACGTCACTATAATATCAACTCCAAGCGTGGTAAATTACATATCCTGTTCTCTGACCCAAAAGCAGAAAATGATTTATATAACACTGATATCGCTGCTTTTTCAGAAAATATGGAATGTATTGAACGGGCACATAATCCTTATGTAATTATTGCCCCAAGTTATATGGTATATTCTGCTAATTTTGATACTCTGCTTAAGACACACATTGATTCTGGAGCAGACATTACATTACTATATCATTCTGTAGACAATGCCAAGGACTCTTTCCTGAATTGTAATACTTTGAATTTAAATCGACAGAAAGGCGTATTGTCCCTGGAACCAAACCGTGGAACTGCAAAAAACAGAAACATTTTCATGGATACATATATTATGAAAAGGGAACTGTTTATCGATCTGGTGAAAAAAGCAAAATCTATTTCTTCTATGTATACATTAGCAGATACTATTAATTATGCATGTAATGAACTGGATGTACGTGGCGTTTCCCATCGTGGATTCTTTGCATCTATTACAGACCTGAACAGTTTCTACAATGCAAATATCTCTTTGATTGATTTTAAGACAGCAACAACTCTGTTTGATGAAGACTGGCCGGTATATACCAGAACAAACGACTCTTGCCCAACACAGTATTTTGAAACGGCAAATGTTAAAAATTCCGTTGTATCCAATGGATGTCTGATCGAAGGTACCATTGAAAATTCTGTAATCGGACGTGGATGTGTGATTAAGAAAGGGGCAGTTGTCAAAAACAGCATAATCTTGCCAGGCACACAGATTGGAGAAGATATCACCATTGACTGCCAGGTAGTTGACAAGCATGCTAAGATCATTCATGCAAAAGAGATTATCGGAACACCTGATAATCCTGGTTATATCCGTCGTGAAGATGTTATCTAAAACTTTATTCTAACTAATATAAAGAAAAGCGTATTCATTTTTCTGAATACGCTTTTCTTTATATTTCCCTGTTCTAATCAAGATATGTCTTCTTGTATTCTTCCCGAATTTCTTCTGGCACCAGGCTTCCTCCTGTCGCCCATACAATATGTGACGATTGATCCATCTTTTCAGACAGATGATGTATTTCCACATATTTTTTGGTTTCTTCATATTGCATTAATTTTAACGGACCTTCAAATGCTGCACAAGAACTTGGTTCAATAAAGATATCCTCTGTCCTACAAAGTGCACGCATATATTCATATAACCACTTATCTTCTACTGTAAACTCCCCACTTAATAGTGGTTCCATTACCTTTCCGACAAAACCTGAGGGACGGCCTACCGCCAGGCCATCTGCATGTGTAATACCTGTCAAACCAACATCCTGTACACAGATTGCATTATGAAGTCCCGTTGTCATTCCAAGAAGCATACACGGAGCCTGTGTCGGCTCCACAAAGAAAACATGTGCATTATCTCCCCAAAGCTCCTTTAATCCAAAAGTAATTCCTCCTGGAGCCCCGCCTACACCACATGGAATATATACAAACAAAGGATGTTCTTCGTCCACAATAATCTTTTGTTCTTTCAATTGTGCTTTCAATCTTTTTGCCGCGACTGCATATCCCAGGAACAAGTTTTTTGAATTTTCATCATCTACAAAATAGCTTTTCGGATTCGCGTCTGATTCCTTTCGCCCATTTTTTACCGCTTCACTATAATCAGAGTCATACTCGATAACCTGTACTCCATGACTTCTCAACAGCTCTTTTTTCCACTGCTTTGCATCCGCTGACATATGCACGATTACTCTATAACCTACAGCCGCACTGGCTATACCTATACTCAGCCCAAGATTTCCCGTGGATCCCACTTGTATCGTATACTGACCAAAAAATTCTCTGCACTCTTCTGAAACCAGTTTTGAATAGTCATCCTCTGGCGTAAGCAATCCTGCCTCCAATGCAAGTTCTTCTGTATGCTTTAAAACTTCATAGATACCGCCTCTGGCTTTAATGGAACCTGCAACAGCAAGATGACTGTCCTGCTTCAAAAAGAGTTTTCCCTGAATGGCATCTCCATAGGTTTCATTCAGATAATCCTGCATTGCCGGTATCGGTGTCAAGACAGATTCAATGACTCCCTTTGTTTCTATTGTTTCCGGGAAGCTCTTCATAATAAACGGTGCGAAGCGCTGCAGTCTCGCTTCTGCATCGTCAATATCTTCCATCGTGATTCCAAGTGTATCTTTTGCTTCAATCCATGATTGTAATTTGGGATTCACCCAGCCAACTTCTCTGGCAGCAGCAATCGCTCTTACAATCGGCATCTCCAAATACTCTTTTCCCATATTATGGCCCCGCAATTCTTCTTCGCTTCTATCTTATAAGAACAGATATTTTAATATGAATAATACTGCTAACACATACATTAATGCACTGATTTTTTTCTCTTTTGTCTTTCCTGTTACAACATTCAGTACTACATATGAGATAACTCCCATAGAGATACCTTCAGAAATACTATAGAAAAATGGCATTGATGCGATACAGATATAACATGGCAAAGCTTCTGCAATATCACTAAAATCAATATTTACAACATTCGTTAACATATAGAACCCAACAACAATCAATGCCGGCGCTGTTGCAAATGAAGGAATTGCCAAAAAGATTGGTGACAAGAATAATGCAAGGCCAAACAAAATTGCTGTGGTTACTGCTGTAAGTCCTGTTCTTCCTCCTTCAGATACGCCAGACGCGCTCTCAACAAATGTTGTTGTCGTAGATGTTCCAAGAACTGCTCCTGCTGTCGTAGCAACCGCATCTGCAAGAAGTGCTCCTTTAATGCGAGGTAACTTCCCATCTTCATCCAGCATATCTGCTTTCGAAGATACTCCAATCAAAGTTCCGATTGTATCGAACATATCTACAAATAAAAATGCAAAAATAACAACAACAAAATTCAAAGAGAAAATACCGCTAAAATCAATTTTTGCAAAAATCGGTGCAATACTTGGAATCGATAATCCGCCACTGAAGTCTGGAAGCAATCCGTAGAATCCTAATTCTGGATTCGGGACATACAAACCGGCAAACTGACAAGCGATCCCAAGAACCCATGTGATCAGAATTCCCCAGAGAATATTGCCCTTAACATTCTTAATAACAAGAATACCAGTAATAAGAATACCAAGAATTGCAAGAATAACCGTAATTCCTACGTCATTAAATGTAGCTTCTACCCCATTCACTGCATTATACTCATCCAATGAAAATAACTGCAGAAGTGTAGCACCTCCAATTACAATATTCGCATTCTGCAGACCGATAAACGCAATAAACAAACCAATACCAACGCTGACTGCTGCCTTCAGATTCTTTGGAATAGCATTAAAAATCGCCTCACGTACATTCGTAAGAGAAAGTATAATAAACACAATACCTTCTACAAATACCGCTGTCAGTGCAATCTCCCAGCTATATCCCATTCCCAGGACAACTGTATATGCAAAATATGCATTCAATCCCATACCAGGTGCCAATGCAAATGGATAGTTTGCAAAAATGGCCATCAACAATGTACCGATCAAAGAGGCAAGTGCCGTTGCTGTAAAGACAGCTCCCTGATTCATTCCTGCTGCAGATAAAATACTTGGATTTACAGCAAGAATATAAGCCATCGTCATAAATGTTGTAATACCAGCAACGACTTCTGTTTTTACGTCTGTACCATTTTCACTTAATTTGAAAAACTTCTCTAACATCTTTCTCCTCCTTTGTTTCTCTCATTCGACAAATTAATAACATATATTATTCTAGCAAAATAACCGGATAAAGTAAATGAGTTTAGAACAAAAAGAATCACTGCAAATATCTTGTGACATTACAGTGATTCTTATTCTCTATGTTATTGAATTTCCCTTATCTTCTTGCGAAGGCTAAGTACCTGATTCGGAGCCACCGATAATTCATCAATTCCTATCTGAATAAAATACTCTGTCATCTCCAAATCCGCTGCCAGATCTCCACAGATACTGATATGTTTTTCTTCCAGATGAACATTATTTGTAATAATACGAATCATCTTCAACAATGCCGGATGATGCGGATCATAATATCTTTCCAGTTTACTGTTCTGTCTGTCCATACCAAGCGTAAATTGTGATAGATCGTTTGTCCCGATACTAAGGAAATCAACTTCCCGCGCCAGTTCTCCGCTAATCATAACCGCTGCTGGTGTCTCAATCATGACACCGATTGGAATTTCTTCATTGAATGCCGTCTTCTCATTGCGTAGTTCCTTCTTGGCTCTTCCAATCATTTCTTTTGCCATCGTCACTTCTTCAATCGATGTGATCATTGGAAGCATAATAGAAATATTTCCAAACGCAGAAGCTCTTAAAATTGCCCTAAGCTGTGTCTTAAATATCTCTTCTTTATCCAGCGATACACGAATACCTCTATATCCAATTGCCGGATTATCATCTTCCCCAAGATCCAGACACTCTGCCAACTTATCCCCGCCAAGATCTGCAGTCCTTATAACTACCTTCTTAGTCCCCATAGATTCAGCTGCCAGCTTATATACCTGGAACTGCTGCTCTTCCGTCGGAAGCTTCGTTCCATTTTCCATATATAGAAACTCACTGCGGAACAAGCCAATTCCTCCCGCATCGCAGCGTAATACATTTTCGACATCTTCTTTTGTTCCGATATTCGCACAGACATCTATCTTCTGACCGCTCTGTGTAATATTTTCTTTTCCTTTCAGCCGTTCCAGTTTCTGTACATGTGTATGGTTAGCATCTTGCTTCTGCTTCATCTTTGTGATAGTCGTATAATCCGGTTCAATATAGACCTTTCCTTCGAATCCATCTACAATAATGGTCTTTCCTTCATAATCTTTTTTCAAAGCTTCTCCAAGTCCTATAACAGAAGGAATCCCTTTGGTTCGTGCCAAAACTGCCGTATGAGAATTAATCGTTCCATATCTTGTTACAAATCCCAGGACCTTTGTCTTATCCAGCTGAACAGCTTCACTCGGATATAATTCCCCCGTTGCCAGAACAAACGGTTCATCCGTCAGCATCTTATCTTTCCATATTCTGGAGAGAATACGCAGAACTCGATTTGCCACATCCTTCACATCTGCATCATGCCCTTGTATGTAAGACTTCTCACTTGTCGATGCTGTCGAAAGAAAACTTTCTACTGCACTCTGAATTGCATATTCTGCATTCAGCTTCTGCTCCACGATGATATTCGTTATTTTATCTTTTAATTCCTGATCTTCCAGTATCATTTGCTGCATCTCAAAAATTGCGGCATTTGCTTCTCCTACTTCTTTTGACGCCATGTCATACAAATTCTCTAATTCAAATACTGCCTTCTGACGAGCTTTTTGAAAACGCTGCACTTCCTTCTCAACATCTTTCACATAGATGCGACGAATTTCTTTTGAATCTCTTTTATAAAAAGATAGTTTACCTATAGCAATTCCTTCAGATACCTTTTTCCCCGTTAATGTAATCATATTTTTTCCCTCTACGTTTCATTTACAGCTATAGAAGCTTTCAATCATGCAATTATACTTTACACGCTTCCGTTCATTTCGTCAAGAGACTGTTATCCCTCAACATTTCCAATTCTTTCATGCAAAATATCTATTAATTATTATACCGAAAAATGATACATGTAACAATTTTTTTCGACACTTTTTGTAAAAAATATTGAAAATAATTTTAAATGCATTGACTCTTTTATAAATATGTGCTAATCTAATATGGCAAAATTTATAAAATATATTTATAGATTTTTTCATAATAAGATTAAATGGAGGTGCAATGATGAAAGGTACAGTGAAATGGTTTAACAACCAAAAGGGCTATGGATTTATCTCTGATGAATCTGGCAACGATGTTTTTGTTCACTATTCCGGTTTAAACATGGAAGGCTTTAAGACCCTTGAAGAAGGACAAGCTGTGGAATACGACATAACCGAAGGCACAAAGGGTCCTCAGGCTGTTAATGTAACAAAGCTTTAATTCGAATTAATCACATATTGAATGTACCTTTTATATATGCAAATTCGCACTTTAATTTAGATATCTAAAAGCTATACATGCAATGAAGATTATGAAAAAGACCAGATAACTAAAGTTATCTGGTCTTTTTCATATCTTTCCTCGCTATTTGAAATCGAACATTCACACCGAAAGGATTGACTACAACGCCAACACTCTCTTTTGAAAGGACATTTACGACTTTATCAGAATCAATCACTAATGCCTTGAACTTATTTTCTCGGTTAAATTTTTGAAATTCCTGTATATCCGTAAATAGCGGCTGATATACTTGGCCATCCTTCTGTTTTAAGATTGGAATCCCTTTGTCTTCTTGTGTTGCAAGAATAAATCGTCCCTCCCTGAAATGCACAAGCATCTCATCATTGAGTTCTTTCAATTCTTTTGTCATTTCTGCATTCTGTTCGGAATTCTGTTGCTTGCGCAGTTCCTGTACAAAATAAATTGCTGTCAGATGAAATTCAGGATTTTCCACACGAACCTGCCCCTTTGGCAGTTTCTCAACCGAAGGTCTATGAATAAATTCATCTAATTGTACTGCGGTTCGTTGAGAGGTCCCATCACCCACTACCAGACAATTCACTCCCATTGAATAGAGACTTGTATAAAATACTAAAAAGCTCTTATTCTCAACTTTTAAAATCTGCACCGGATTCTTTTCTTTTATCAGTTGACCAGCCTTTTCTTTCGCTTCTTTTTCGGTAAAATAAACGAAAATCTCGTCATCATATGTCTCAGTGTCACACGCCACATAAGGCAGATGTGTACATTGAGACATGATGACGTATATAACTTGTGAATTCCGGAGCATGGATAATGCTATTTTTTTTCTGTCTATGCTCATTCTAGTTTTTCCTTTGGATTCTTTTATTGGTTTGCAGTATATGCTTCATCCGCACCGTATACATCAAATCCACTGCCCTTCAAAATATCAATAACTCTTGCCGGATCATCACTCTTTACTACCGCTGCAGCATCACTTCCATTTGCAAATGCATACATGTATTCAACATTGACTTCTCCATCTACGATCTGATGCATTGCTTTGCTAAGAGATCCTGTTGCATGTGGAACACGAAGAGCAACTACATCCGTTAACATCGCTGTAATTCCTTCTTCTTTCAAAGCTGCACGTCCCTTATTCGGATCTGACACGATCATACGAAGCATTCCGTAATCGGATGTATCAGCCAGACTTAGTGCAACAATATTGACATCATTATCTGCCAGGACTTTTAACACTTCATCCAGACGTCCTTCTCTGTTTTCCAAAAATACTGACAACTGCTGAATTGTATTACTCATACCCATTCTATACTCCTCCTTTTACAGTTCTCTGTTATCAATTACACGTTTTGCCTTGCCTTCACTTCTCTGGATAGTCTTAGGCTCTACAAGTTTAACTCTTACTGCAATTCCAAGTGCCTGTTTCAGAACTGCTGCCACTTTATTCTTCAGTTCATCCAGTTTACGGATCTCATCTGAGAAGTATTTTTCATCCACTTCTACCATAACAGTAAGTACATCCAGATTATTCTCTCTATCCACGATCATCATATAATGAGGTGCTACGCCGCCGCCGATAGAAAGAAGTGCTGCCTCAACCTGAGTTGGGAATACGTTGACACCACGGATAACTTTCATATCATCGGTACGTCCCGTAAATTTCTGAATTCTTGGGAGTGTTCTTCCACATTCACAAGGACTGTGGTCAATGCTGGTCAGATCCTTGGTTCTATATCTGAGAAGCGGCATACCCTCCTTCGCAAGTGTCGTAAATACCAGTTCTCCAGTCTCTCCATCTGCACATGCTGTCTGATCTGCCGGATTCAAAACTTCTGGATAGAAGTAATCTTCGTATACATGGAGTCCTTTATGATGGATACAGTCCATAGCGACACCTGGTCCAGTAATCTCACACAGTCCATAGATATCGAAACTATTAACATTCAGACCACTTTCAATCTTCAAGCGCATCTCGTCTGTCCATGGTTCTGCACCATTAATACCTGCCTTCAACTGAAGACGGTCAACGATTCCTGCCTCCTGAGCTGCTTCTGCCAGATATAATGCATAAGAAGGCGTACATGCGAATGCAGTTGCGCCAAAGTCTTCCATACACATTAACTGACGTTTCGTATTACCGGATGACATCGGAATTGCCATACAGCCAAGTGCACGTGCGCCAAGGTCCAGTCCCATACCACCGGTAAACAGTCCATATCCATAGCAGATATGGAGACGATCTGCAGCTGTAAGACCAGCCATGGTAAGTGCTCTTGCAATACATTCACCCCATACATCTACATCTTTCTGTGTGTAAGATGCAAGTGTAAGTTTTCCGGTCGTTCCAGATGTTCCCTGCACTCTGGCAATCTTCTCCTGCGGTACTGCAAGCAATCCAAATGGATAATTGTCTCTTAAATCTTCTTTGGTCGTAAATGGAAGCTTGTTAATATCTTCGATCCCTTTGATATCTCCAGGCTCGATTCCTATCTCATCCATTTTCTTCCGATAGAATGCTACATTATCATATACATTCTTTACCTGTTTTACCAGACGTTCACTCTGCAAGGCTTTCATCTCATCCTTGCTCATACATTCAATTTTGGGATCACGGATCTGCTCCTTCCAGTCTTCCAATGCTACTCTAGCCATTTTCTTTTTCTCCTCTTTCTTATTTTATAATTGATATCCTACATCAAATGCCTGTTTATTTATATCAATCGTCTTCGGCGGTACTGTTTTTTCAATCACACGATACCACTGTTCTTTTGTAAAATCCATATGCTGAGCCGCAATTCCAAGTACAATAAGGTTAAATACTCTTGGATTCCCCAGTTTTTTAGATTCTTCTGTTGCGTTTACAGTATAAACTTTATAATCCTTGCGTAATGTTTCGATAATATTTTCCGGGTATTGTGCCGCGCCTATTACCACTGGCATCGGATCAATTCTCCAGTCATTCACGATCAAAGCTCCATCTTTCTTAAGGAAATGTGCATATCGCAATGCTTCCAGTCGTTCAAATGCTATGATGACATCTGCCTGTCCCTCTTCTACGATGGGTTCTGCTACATTTTCACCATAACGGACAAATGTTACGACACTTCCGCCTCTCTGAGCCATACCATGTACTTCGGAAAGTTTTACATCATATCCACCTTCGATGGCAAGTCCTCCTAAAATTCTGCTGGTCAACAGAGTTCCCTGTCCGCCGACTCCGACGATCATAATATTCTTCGTTGCCATTACCGGTCACCTTCCTTTACTAATTCAATTGCATCAAACTTACACAGGCTCTTGCAAAGTCCACATCCTGTACACATCGTATCATCAATATGTATCGTTCCATCCGGGTTCTTCGTCATCGCCGGACAACCTGGTCTCATACACATACCACACTTTTTACATTTATCTTCATGTGCAATATATAATGGCTTCTTTGCTTTACTGAGAAGTACACAAGGAGTTTTGGTAATGATTACAGATACTTCGTCTTTTGCAACTTCTTCCTTTACCACTTTTTCCAGTGTATCAATATCAAATGCATTTACTTCAACAACATTCTTTACTCCAATAGCCCGACAAAGTTCTGGAATATTGATTGCGTAAGTCGGATCTCCCTGCAATGTCTTTCCTGTTGCCGCATGATCCTGATGTCCTGTCATACCAGTTGTAGAGTTATCCAATATCAAGACGGTTCCTGTTGCATGGTTATACATCATGTTCATCAGAGAGTTAACTCCTGTATGTAAGAACGTGGAATCTCCTATGACAGCAACCCAGTTTTTAATATATTCTTTTCCCTTTGCCTTCTCCATACCATGAAGACTGGAAATACTTGCTCCCATGCATATCGTAGTATCAACAACACTCAGAGGTGCAACAGCTCCCAATGTATAACATCCAATATCTCCTGCAGCATGTAATTTTAATTTATTTAACACATAGAAAACACTTCTGTGCGGACATCCAGGACATAAGATCGGAGGTCTTCCAGGTGCTGCTGCCGGTGCTGCAATCTCCAGTTCTTCTCCCAAAATTGCTGTACGGATCATATTAGCACTATATTCCCCCTGTACAGTAAATATCTCTTTTCCGATTGCCTGAATTCCATAAGATTTTACCTGTTCTTCGATCACCGGATCCAGCTCTTCAACGATATAGAGCTTCTCAACCTTTGAAGCAAACTCCTCAATCAGCTTACGAGGAAGCGGATTGACCATCCCAAGCTTTAATACAGATGCATTCGGAAGAGCTTCCTTAACATACTGATATGGGATTCCGCTGGTGATCACACCAATCTTGGTATCATTCATCTCTATCTTGTTAATCGGAAGTGTATTAGCAGCCTCCGCTAATTCCAGATTCCGTTTTTCAATCTCAACATGACGTAATTTTGCATTGCCTGGCATCATAACCGTCTTTCTAATATCTTTTACATACGGCTTATCCTCAATCTCCTCACGATCGTGCAATTCTACAATTCCCTGGGAATGTGCCAGTCTGGTTGTCGTACGAAGCACAAACGGACGATCATATTTTTCACTCAATTCAAACGCAATCTTTACAAAATCTTTTGCCTCTGCACTGTCAGAAGGCTCCAATACCGGAAGCTGTGCAGCACGTGCCACCATTCTGGTATCCTGTTCGTTCTGTGAGCTGTACAATCCCGGGTCATCGGCAACTACAATCATAAGACCTCCGTTGACTCCCATGTAGGAAACTGTGTAAGTTGGATCTGCTGCCACATTAAATCCAACATGCTTCATACAGGACATTGCACGCACTCCTGCCACAGATGCTCCGATTGCAACCTCTGTTGCAACCTTTTCATTCGGAGACCATTCACAATACAACTCATCCTTATACTGAACAAGACATTCACTTATCTCTGTACTTGGTGTGCCAGGATATGCAGCAGAGACCTTTACCCCCGCCTCATACGCTCCTCTGGCAATTGCTTCATTGCCAAGCATAATTACTTTTTTCGTTTCTGACATTCTAGAAATCCACCCTTTCATATCTTTCTGTTACTTTTATATTTCCATATAATAGGTAATTTTTCACAAATTCGAGGAATTTTCGACTCGTCTTTTAATAGTATATCATAATACTTTTGCTGTTTAAAGCATTAATTTACCAAAATATATATGATTTCTCTCTTTAATCTCTTATATGTTTTTTGCATGTATATTCATTTACTTCAACCCGTATAATTGCAACTGCTTTCTCAAGCCTTGGATTTGTCTGAAATTCTTCAAACTCTTTTCCAGTCTGATGTTTCATAATAACCGAAAGTGCACAAAGCTTTTGATCAGAATCATCAATTATTTCTGCTTTACCACTTCCAATCACGCTGGCATAAATATAACTATACTGACAGGCCAGTTTTCCTTCTTCCAACTCATGATTACAATCCATTTCAAACCCAACTTGTGGATTCTTTTGTATCATCTCTATTTTCCGGCCTTCTCTTGCTCCGTGAAAATACAAAACCAATTTACCATTTTCAAATGTATACCCATGATTCATTGGCACAATATAGACCTCGTCTTCTCCAGCCAATCCCAGTCTGCACACCTTACATGTGTCTAATATTTTCTGTATTTCTACGGAATTTGTCACTTCACGATCTTTTCTTCTCATATTATTCCTCCTCCAAATTATTCTGCCTTATTATACCATTCATCAATATGACCTGAAAATAAGAATTGAAAAAACATTTAAAATACCTTAATATTTTAAGCAAATCAAGCCATAAATAAGGAGGATCATATATATGCAAAATTTTAACTATTATGCACCTACCAGAGTCGTTTTCGGAAAAGGGACCGAAAACGAAGTAGGAAAACTGATCAAAGAACAGAATTGTAAAAAGGTTCTGGTACATTATGGAGGCGGAAGTGTCATTCGTTCCGGACTTTTAGACCGCGTATATACCTCTTTAGGAGCCGAAGGTATCGCATATACTACATTAGGCGAAGTTGTTCCCAATCCAAGATTGTCAAAAGTACGCGAAGGAATCGAATTATGCCAAAGAGAAGGTGTAGATTTTATTCTTGCCGTTGGAGGTGGAAGCGTCATTGATTCTTCCAAAGCAATCGGATATGGTCTTACCAATGAAGGCGATGTCTGGGATTTTTACGCAAAGAAACGTACCGCTTCTGCCTGTCTTCCAATTGGCACCATTCTTACAATCTCTGCTGCCGGCAGTGAAATGAGTGATTCTTCTGTTATTACGAACGAAGATGGATGGATCAAACGCGGATACAGCAGTAACTACTGCCGCTGCAAATTTGCAATCTTGAATCCGGAACTGACCTATACACTTCCCGATTATCAGACGCAAAGCGGATGTGTAGACATTATGATGCATACTATGGAACGCTATCTGAATCACAGCACGAATATGGAAATGACGGATGGAATCAGCGAAGCACTGATCCGTACCGTCATGAAGAGCTCTAGAATCTTAAAGCAAGATCCGACAAATTATGAAGCCCGTGCCGAAGTTATGTGGGCAGGAAGCCTTTCCCATAATGGATTAACCGGCTGCGGAACCGATGGTGGAGACTGGGCATCCCATCAGTTAGAGCATGAACTTGGTGGAATGTTCGATGTCGCTCACGGTGCCGGACTGGCTGCTGTATGGGGAAGCTGGGCTCGCTATGTCTACAAAGACCGGGCAGACAGATTTGCTAAGCTGGCAGAAAATGTATTGATGGTTCCACACGATGATACTCCGGAAAAAACTGCTCTTGCCGGCATCGAAGCCATGGAAGACTACTACCGCAGTGTAGACATGCCAACCTCCCTTCGGGAACTTGGCATTGAACCAACCGAAGAACAGATTCAGGAACTGGCAGACAAATGCAGCTTCCAAAACACACGCACCATCGGAAAAGTGAAAGTGCTGAACCGAGAAGATATCGCCAAGATCTACCGTATGGCTCTGTAGATGAATACTGGTATGGGCGGATGGTTTTCGCGATTATAATATTCATTTACGATTACTGTGTATTCTCTGGCAGGAATCTTTTTCAGGAATTCCAGTATCCTTTCTTTTTCTTCGAACCCGGTATCACCACCGCTATAGATGCACAGACTCATCAGACCGCCATGTTTTAGGATTTTCAGCCCTTTTTGAATCGCTTCGATACTGGTATCAGCAGAAGTTGCAATATTATGATCTCCGCCAGGCAGATAACCAAAGTTAAAGCAGATCGCATCTGCAGACTCTTCTTCAGCATATTGATCCATATGTTCATGTCCGTTTAAGATCAGGCTGGCACGATCCGCTACATGGTTTTCTTCCAACAGCTTTCGCGTTTGTTCCAGGGCTTGTCCCTGGACATCAAACGCGAGTACTTTCCCATTATGCCCTGCCATCTGACATAACAATAGGGTATCCTTTCCTTTTCCCATGGTCGCATCAATATAGAAACCTTCTTCCGGCACCTGAGAGCGAATAATCTCATGGCACCAATCCGTAATCTGAGATGGGTTCATTCTATTCCTCCTGAACTATTATCGTCTTTCCTTCATTGATTGGTTCTTGAAATCCATCATAAAGGGATTAATCACTACTACGGTTTTTATTATACAAAAACATAAGTATCGCCATAGTACATATGATTCCATATCCCAACCAGCTCAGCATATCCGGAAACTGTCCAAATACAACAAATCCCAATACTGCGGAAAAGATAATCTGTGAATAATCATATACTGAGATTTCCTTTGCCGGGGCGTAGCAATAAGCTGCTGTGATAGAGAATTGTCCACCTGCTGCCGAAAGGCCTGCCAAAAGCAATATCACGATCTGCTCTGCCGTCATGGGATGGTAATCGAACAAAAGCCATGGTAATGTTGTCAGGCAGGAAAATGTCGAGAAAAAGAACACGATAAATGGTCCCTTTTCTCCTGCCTCTCCCAGTTTTCTCACCATTGTATAAGCAATTCCTGCTCCAATTCCTCCCAGAAGCCCTATTAAGGATGGAAACAGATCCATATTCGTCACCGTCGGCTTTACAACAAACAGACTGCCGACAAATGCTCCAACTACTATCAACGCCTGCAAAACCTTTACTTTTTCTTTTAGAATTAAGAAACTAAATAATACCGCAAAAAATGGCGACATTTTATTCAACATAGAGGCATCTGCCAATACCAGATGATCCACTGCATAAAAATTACACAGAATTCCCAATGTACCGAAAATAGATCGAAGAAACATATATTTTAGATTCTCCTTCTTACACCGAAACGGAATTCCTTCTTTTGCCAAAATAATTCCGGCAAAAATTGCCGCCACAAAATTTCGAAAAAAGCTTTTCTGTATAGATGGCAGATCACCTGCCATATGTACAAACATATTCATAAGCGCAAAGCAGAACGCTGAACACACGATGTACAAAATTCCTTTATACTGCTTTTTTATGCTCATGACCTAGTCCTCCTAATTTTTATAAATCAAACAATGACAGCTGATTTGACTCTGGCAACCCACTTAGGATTCCAAGCTCTGCCATATAATCAATCACCGTTTTACTTGCCTTGGTCCTCTGTCGGAAATCATCTCTAGACAGATATGGCCCATCTTTGGAAGCCTCTTCCACTGCTTCCGCAGCCTTCTCTCCCATTCCATCAATACTACTGAACGGGGGCATCAGTTTTCCGTCAATAATCAGGAATTTTGTAGCTTTTGCCTTATAAATATCAATCGGTTCAAATTCATAACCTCTCGCATACATTTCCTGAACAATCCGCATATCTTTCATGGTATCCTGCTCTTTTTTACTTAGAGAGTTGGAGCGCCGGTTATAATCGTCAATATAATACTGCAGCTTTTCTTTTCCCTGACACATAATTTCATAAGAAAATGCATCTGCACGAATTCCAAAATATGCTCCATAATAAGCCAGTGGATAATTAATCTTGCAATATGCAATTCGATACGCCATCATAACATAGGCTGCTGCATGTGCTTTCGGGAACATATATTTGATCTGTTCACATGACCAGACATACCAGTCCGGTATGTTGTGTTCTGCCATGTCCTTCTTAAATTCAGGCCATTCTTTACACTTTCCCTTCGCTACTGTTCCCTTACGGACACGTTCCATAATCGTAAACGATTCTTCACTGTCCATTCCTTTATTGATCAGATATGTCATAATATCATCACGAGTACATATAGCTGTAGAAATCGTTGCTTTTCCACTTTTGATCAGTTCCTGGGCGTTATTCAGCCACACATCGGTTCCATGAGACAGTCCTGATATTCGAATCAGATCTGACAATGTCTGCGGCTTTGTATCAACAACCATCTGAATTACAAAATCTGTTCCAAACTCCGGTATTCCGAGACATCCCACCGGACATCCTCCGATATCTTCCGGCTTGATTCCTAATGCCGATGTATCATGAAACAGCGAAATCACGCCTTTATCATCCAACGGTATCTCTGTGGCAACAAAACGATGATCCGTCTCATTGTATTCATTATCCATCGCCGGAGAATTAATATATTCTTCCAGCGTCTTAATCATCGTAGGATCATCATGACCGAGAATATCCAGCTTCAGCAGGTTGTGGTCAATGGAATGGTAATCAAAATGTGTAGTAATAATGTCTGTCGTCATATCATTGGCCGGATGCTGTACTGGCGTGAATGAATTGATCTCTTCCCCCAACGGAAGAACTATGATACCGCCTGGATGCTGCCCGGTACTTCTTCGTATTCCGGTACATCCCTGCACAATACGGTCAATCTCACATTTTCGTTTTCCCTGTCCACGTTCTTCAAAATAATTCTTTACATATCCAAATGCCGTCTTATCTGCCAACGTTCCAACGGTCCCGGCTCGAAACGTCTGTCCCGCACCAAAGATGACCTCTGTATATTTGTGGGCATTACTCTGATAGTCACCAGAAAAGTTCAAGTCGATATCCGGTTCCTTGTTCCCCTTAAATCCAAGGAATGTCTCAAACGGAATATCGAATCCATCTTTTACCAGTTTCTCTCCACAAACCGGACAGTTCTTATCCGGCATATCCCATCCGCAGCCTCCTGCAAATGCTCTCACCTCTTCAGAATCAAAATCACTGTAATGGCATTTTGGACAATAATAATGTGGACTCAATGGGTTTACTTCCGTAATACCTGCCATTGTAGCTACAAACGATGAACCTACCGATCCACGTGAACCCACCAGATATCCATCTTCGTTCGACTTCCATACCAGTTTCTGTGCAATAATATACATAACGGCAAATCCATTAGATATAATGGAATTTAACTCTCTTTCCAACCGCTCCGTTACAACTGGAGGCAGTTCTTCTCCGTACATGGAATGCGCCTTATTATAACAGATTTCTCTTAACATCTTATCAGAATCCGGGATGACTGGAGGACATTTATCCGGGCGTACAGGTGTAATCCTCTCAATCATATCTGCAATCTTATTCGGATTATCGATTACAATCTCTTTTGCTTTGGCCGAACCCAGATATTCGAATTCCTCTAGCATCTCCTCTGTCGTACGAAGATAAAGCGGTGCCTGTTCATCCGCGTCCGTAAATCCTTTTCCGGCCATAATGATCCGCCGGTACACCTCATCCTCCGGGTCCATAAAATGCACATCACAAGTCCCGACCACCGGCTTATTAAACCGTTCGCCCAACTGTATGATCTTCCTGTTTATTTCCTTTAAATCCTCTTCATTCTGTACTGTTGTTATTCTGTCACTGGCAATCATAAAGTGATTATTGCCAAGAGGCTGTATCTCCAGATAATCATAAAAATTCACGATTCTGGCAATTTTCTCTTCGGACTTATCATTTAAAATCGCCTGATACAACTCTCCTGCTTCACAGGCACTTCCAACGATTAAGCCTTCTCGATATTTTGAAAGTTCACTTTTCGGTATTCTTGGCTGCCGCCCAAAATATTCCAGATGAGACTTAGAAATTAACTGGTATAGATTCACTCTTCCCACTTCATTACGCACAAGGATAATCACATGATATGACGGCAATTTTCGCACGGCATCTGCATTATGCGAGCCAAATTGATTGAGTTTTGTAAGGTTATATATCCCTCGCTCTTTCAACATCTCTACAAATTTCACGAATATCTCTGCTGTCGCTTGTGCATCATCCACTGCACGATGATGATTTTCCAAAGAAATATGAAGCGCATTTGCCACCACATTTAATTTGTATTTTGACAAAGTCGGCAACAAGATTCTTGCCATCGCTACTGTATCTACGGAAGTAAAGTCCGGTATCATATCCTGATATCGACAATTCTGTTCAATAAAACTAACATCAAAAGATGCATTATGAGCAACCAGAGCAGCATCCCCGATAAACTCAAGGAACTGCGGGAGAACGGTCTCAATGTCCGGCGCATCGATAACCATCTGGTCTGTAATACTGGTCAGCTGTGTAATCTGATAAGGAATGGGAATCTTCGGATTCACAAATGCACTGAATCTGTCTGTAATCTTTCCCTGTTCAACTTTCACCGCACCAATTTCAATGATCTTATCTTTGATTGGGCTAAATCCAGTAGTCTCCAGGTCAAATACTACATAAGTATCATCCAGAGACTGCCCTTTTTCATTCACCGCCACATCGGTCAGATCATCTACCAGATATCCTTCTACTCCATAGATGACTTTAAATGGATCATCTTTATCTAATGATTCTATATAATGATTGGCATCCGGGAATGCCTGCACCACTCCATGATCTGTAATTGCAAGAGCTTTGTGCCCCCAGTCGTGGGCACGCTTCAGAAGATTCTTAACTTCAGTTACACCATCCATATCGCTCATCTTCGTATGACAGTGCAATTCTACTCTTTTCTCCGGCGCTGTGTCTTTTCTGGATTCTGTGAAATCACTGATCTTACGGATTCCAACGATAGACGCAATCGTCAGCTCTCCATCAAACTTATCGATATTGGTAATTCCTTTTACTTTCAAAAAAGCTCCTGACTTTACCTCTGCCAGCACATCAGGAAGCTGTTCATTTCTTACGAACATCTTTACCATGATTGTGTCTGTAAAATCAGTAATGGCGAACATGATAATGGTCTTTTCATTTCGAAGTTCACGTGTATCGAAACTAATAACCTTTCCTCGAATCGTAATCTCTCCCATCTCTGAAACTACCTGCTTAAGCTCGATTGTCTCATCATCAAAGTCCCTTCCGTATATCAGATTCGGATCATCTGAATTGCGCTTATTATAAGAGAATCTGTCTCTTTTCCCATTATCAAAATTTGATTTTTTCTTCAGATTCTTCTCATTTCCAGAAGCTTTTGACACCACCTCTGCCTGATTTTTATCAGAAGACTCTTTCTCCTTTTTCTTCAGTTCTTTTTCTTCGCGAGCCGCCTCTGCCTGCTCCATGATTGCTTCAATTTCCTGCTGAATCTTGGCATTGTTGTATTTTAACTGGCTCTCCTTCGGTTTTTTATACAGAACTCTCACTTCAATCGGACGTTGAAACCGTTCCCGGAACACATCTATCAGATAATTTGAAAGAGATTCTTTCTTTCCTTTTGCCACAATCGTATCTTTTAACTTCAGGCAAAGAATATTTCCTTCCTCAAATTCATACTCAGCTCCCTGGAGCATGCTTCGCTCAACCACACTTCTCTCATTCAATTCCAACAGAAAACTGTCAAAATACTCATTCATCAGATTCTCCGGGGTATACTGTTCCGAAAGTTCGTACTGCTCTTTGACCTCCACCTGAATATGACTGCGTCCAAATAACTGCTCTTTTATTCTTTTTTCCACTTCATAAATGCATTTTTTCTGAATCAGATGCTGGCTGTACAGATATATTTTAATGAAGTCTCGGCTTGTATTCGTAGACACTTTACTGACTTCCACGCCTTCAAACAACATCTGGATTTCCTGATTCACTTTTAAGGTTGGAAATACTTCAAAGAACGGTTTATTCATTCCAGTGTAACAACTCCTGTCTTAATGTCTCTAATAATTGATCTTCTTTTACTTTCTTGACAACTTCCCCTTTTTTGATCAACAATCCTTCCCCTATACCGCCGGCAATACCTATATCTGCTTCTTTCGCTTCTCCAGGGCCATTCACAACACAACCCATAACTGCCACTTTAATATCAAGAGGAATATCTGCTACCATCTGTTCAACCTGGTTAGCCAGTCCAATCAAATCAATCTTCGTTCTTCCGCAAGTCGGACAGGAAACTACTTCAATCCCACCTTTTCGAAGACCGAGTGTCTTAAGAATTAATTTTGCTGACTTGATTTCCTCTACTGGATCCCCTGTCAAAGATACACGGATAGTATCCCCGATTCCTTGATTCAGGATAAGTCCCAAACCGATCGATGATTTGATATTACCGGCAAGCAGCGTTCCTGACTCTGTAATTCCTACATGTAATGGATATGGGCATTCGTTTACAATCAATTCATGCGCTTTGACACACATCATGACATCCGATGATTTGATACTTACTACCAGGTTATCATATCCCATTTTTTCAATCAGGTGCACTTTATCCATGGCACTTTCCACCAGTCCCTGGGCAGTAACACCCCCATATTTCTCCACCAGGTTTTTTTCCAGCGAACCACTGTTTACGCCAACCCTGATAGGTATACCATATTCCTTTGCCTTATCTACAACTGCCTTTACACGGCTTTCATCACCGATATTCCCCGGGTTGATACGAATCTTGTCTGCACCATTTTCAATTGCTGCAATGGCAAGTCGGTAATCAAAATGAATATCCGCCACCAACGGAATCTGAATCTGTTCTTTTATCTTGGCAAGTGCCTCAGCTGCTTCCATCGTCGGAACAGCACATCGGATAATCTCACATCCAGCTTTCTCAAGCGCTTGAATCTGCTTTACTGTTGACTCTACATCTTCCGTCTTCGTATTCGTCATCGACTGAATAGCGACTGGACAGCCGCCTCCAATACATACATTCCCAATCTGTATCTTTTTTGTCTGATCTCTCCACATATACTTTTCACCTCTCCTTATAAATCTTGCCACTTAATGATAAAAACCCCTCTATCAATCACCTTGCTTCGATAGAGGGGTGTGTGTCTGTATTACTCTTGTATAAATATCAACTGATCACCATATTCGCGTTCTGTCAGTGTCAACTGACCCTGATCTACACTGTAATCAAAAGTATCTACTATAGAATCCAGCGCATTTTCCAACGCATCTTCTGTATACTGACCATCTGACTTTTCTGCCATATCTTTCAGTTCTGACTCATCCGCCGTAATTATAATCGTCTTTTCCTCTTTGTCCATTGTATAATTCATATTGACTGTCACATCACTGACATCTGCAACTTCCGAAATCGTAACCGACATCTTACCATTACTCTTGATAGACATATTCAGATTGCCATCATCACTTGCCCAATCACCTTCCAATGGATTCGTTGTAAATAATTTCGTCAGAAGAAAAATAGCTATTATTATAATCAGGACAGATGAAACACTCGTAACAATCCTCCAGATCTTACTTCTTTTTGCTTCGTCATTTTTTGCTATTATCATCTATCCAGTTCCTCTCGTCTTTATTATTGTGTTCGTCTTAAATTATAGGTGCTTTTTTCTCTGGTGTCAACGGGGGAGTTTTCTTTATTCCTCCACCTCTACCAACAGATAAAACCCTTTCTCTGTCTTTTCTATTTTTTTAATGATTCCCTTGCGCGCCTTTATTCTCTGGCCTGTACGATAGATGCCTGACATTGCAATGGAAGGCTCAACCAGATAAGTATATTGTCCTGTCACAGCACTTCTCTCACTGATCTCAACTTCCTGCCCTTCCTCCACCAGTCCTTCTCTTTCCATTTTAAATCTTTCCTGTCTCATCGTGTTTCTCCTTTCTTCCGGTCTTGCGATCCATATCTGGCACATATGTTCCATTGTGCAACTATTTGTTGATATTCGGCACTTTTTATGTTCTTTTTCGCAACAATTGGTAAAATATACCAAATATATTAAGGAGGTTGCAGCCATGTCATTTTCCGAAAAGTTGAAAACATTACGCCTTGAAAATCATATGACGCAAGATTATGTTGCAAAGCGCATAAATGTTGCACGATCAACAATTGCCGGTTATGAAACCAAAAATCGTCAGCCCTCTCATGAAAAGCTGACCGCATTCGCTAATCTTTTTCATGTGTCTGTTGATTATCTCCTTGATGATGATGAAACTATCGTTCTCTCTTTGTCTCAATCAGGCACATCTTCGATTGACGACCAGGAACTTTTATCAAAATATCACAATCTTTCTTCACGCTCAAAAGAGGATCTTTTTACCTACATTCAGCTTTTAGAATTGCGTGATGAAAAACAAAACCAGCTATAATATCCGCTGGTTTCTTGTTTCTATTCTTTTACAAATCTATGATAAATATATTCGTTAGCCATATTTTCCTGACTATCATCCAGCGGACTTAATTCCACTGTTCCATATTTTCTTTCCAATGCCTTCTGAATCAGGTAATCACATATCTGCGGGTTTTTTGGAAGAAGAGGACCATGTAGGTATGTTCCGATTACATTCTTATACACAACCCCTTCATATCCGCTCTTCCCATCATTTCCTGCTCCATAAAGCACTTTACCAAATGGTTGATTATCATTAATATACGTTCTTCCTCCATGATTTTCAAAACCTACTACCGGCATCTTGACCAAATCACTTTGCAAAACAATATTATCGATCAGACGTCCTTCTTCCTGTTCTGTATAGATATCGACAAGATTCAGACCTTCTATCATTCCAGCATCTGTTTTATAGTATTTGCCCAGAAGCTGATATCCCCCACAAACAGCTATCACAACGCCATTATCCTCAACATATTCTTTGAACTGGCTCTGAATCTCCAACAGATTGTGACACACAATTGCCTGTTCCCGGTCAGAGCCACCTCCAAGAAGTACAATATCCAGCTTAGAAAAATCAATCACATCCCCAGTGTTGAATTCAATAGTCTCTGCTTCAATCCCTCGCCATATACATCGCTGCATCATACAGGCAATGTTCCCGCGATCTCCATACAGATTCAAAAGATCCGGATAGAGATGTCCTATGGTAATCTTCATGTCCTTCGTATCCATTATCTATCTCCTTCCAGTTTCTTTAACACATTTCTGGTGCTGAACAACGCTGTATAGTTCACCAACACATAGAGATTGCCACAGCCATTCTCTACACGTTCGCAGATCGCCTTTTCAACATCTGGTTCCAACATAGAAGAAATATCCACATATTTCATCCGCAATCCCATGTCATGGCACCGAATCCCACTGACTGTAATAGAATTAATGTTCGCCTCTTTGAAACGATCAAAATCTACATCCCACAGCCAGGATACATCCGTCCCATCCTGTGCGTTATCATTAATAACAATGATAATATCCTTCAAGGTCTCATCCTGCATAACGGCAGATATATTCTGGTTAAAACCTGCCGGATTTTTGGCAAGATTCAGTACAATCCGGGTATCTTTGATCATGAACGGTTCCATACGTCCGTTTTCCGGGTTAAATCTGGCCAGCATATCATTAAAATGCTCTACCTTAAGGCCAGCCGTTCTGGCTGCAGAATATGCAGCCAGTATATTATAAACATTATAAAAGCCCTTATAATTCGCCCGAAGTCTTCTTCCTTCAACTGTAAATGCCAAATGATCCCCAACTTCAATCTCCGAACCATTGAACTGAATCTCCGGTCGCTTAAAATCACAGCCTGTACAAGAATAATCTCCCAACTGACTGTAATGATAGAAATTGTAATGGAGTTGCGCTCCGCATCGCTTACAGAAACGCCCCTCTCTGATTTCATGAGAATCCTTGTCATCCATAACCTTTTCACTGATTCCATAAGTAACGAATGGATTTCCACTGTCCATTGCAAGATATGCGGATAACGCATCATCTCCATTTACAATAACTTTCATATCTGGAGCCTGCTGCATGACCTCTTTTAAAATATTCATGGTTATGTCAATCTCACCATATCGATCTAATTGATCTCGGAACAGATTGGTCAACACCATATAATCTGGTTTAAAATGCGGAAACACCCTTCTGGTAGAGGCTTCATCTACCTCTATACACGCATAATCTGCTTTTAGGCTTCCTCCAATCCCAGCACCCAGAGCAAATGCCGCCACGACTCCATTCAGCATATTAGAGCCGGTATGATTACAGATCACTTTATATCCTTCTGCCTCAATCGCCGCACAGAGCATATTATTCGTTGTCGTTTTACCATTCGTTCCGCATACGATAAAGATATCGTTTTTTACCTGTCCTGCCAATTCCTTTAATATAGTAGGACATATCTTTAATGCAATTTTTCCGGCCCATGTCACTCCCTGACGGTGAAACACATGAACACTTATCTTCTCCGTTATCTTCGCTGCCCATATAGCCAGCATTCTGCGTAATCTCATGGTCTGATTATTCCTCTAATAATTTTGAAATATTCTCTGGTTCTGGCATAGAACGAATAGCGCCTTTCTTCATTGTAATCAAAGCTGCGCCCGCATTGGCATATGTCAGAATATCACCAAGTTTCTCTTCATCTAAATTCTCCAATCCATGTGCCAACACACCATGAATGGAACATCCACAGAAAGTATCTCCAGCACCTGTCGTTTCAATTGCCTTTACCTGGAAACCTTTACGCTCGACTCTCATATCCTTGTAATATGCACGGCTTCCTTCCTTGCCCATAGTCAGGAATATCAAAGGGATATTGTATTTTTCCTGCAAATAACGAATACCGTCATCATAATCTTCCATGCCGGATATAAACTGAATCTCATTATCTGAAATCTTCAAAACATCACAATACTGGAAGCCATATTCCATCTGCTTTTTTGCTTCCTCCAGAGACTCCCAAAGAGGTGGCCGTAAGTTTGGATCAAATGTAATCATACATCCCGCTTCCTTTGCCACTTCTAACGCTTTCTTTGTTGCAGTTCTAACTGGTTCGCCCGTCATAGATAAGGTTCCAAAATGGAATACCTTTGACTGACGAATCAAATCATAATCCACCTCATCTTCTGTCAACATCATATCTGCTCCCGGTTTACGATAAAAAGAGAATTCTCTGTCTCCATCTGGAAATGTATGTACAAACGCAAGTGTTGTATGAATCTCCTGATCCAGGACCAGTCCTTTCGTCTCGATTCCCAGTTCATCAATCGTTCCCTTTAACAGACGTCCGAACTGATCTTCGCCTACTTTTCCGATAAATGCTGTCTTTCTTCCCAATTTATTTAACATTGCCAGTACATTACATGGAGCTCCTCCCGGACAAGCCTCAAAAAGATTATTTCCTTGATCACTCTGTCCGTTCAATGTAAAATCTATTAACATCTCACCCAATGCTGTTACATCATATAATTTTTCCATAAACATAACTCCTTATTCTGATATTTCTAAATATTTTACCATACAATAATCAATTTTAAAAGAGGACAAGCCTGCTGTGGCAAGAACAATTTTACTTTTTTCCGGCAAGCATGTATGATGAACAAATCTCAACAAGAAAATCCCCTTTGTTATGACTCAATCACAACAAAGGGGGTTTTGACTTTACTCTCTTTCATACTACCCCAGCAGATGTACTCCACCTAACAGTACATAAGAAATAAACCACATAATAACCGTAGCCATACAGATTCCCAGGATAACTGCTGGAAATGCTTTTTTAAACTTTACACCAAGTAATGCAGCAATCAATGATCCAGTCCATGCACCTGTTCCCGGAAGCGGAATTCCCACAAAGAGTACCAGACCCCAGAATTCATATTTCTCAATCTTATCACTTTTACTCATAGCCTTGGCTTCTAATCTGTCTACCATCGGTTTTAATTTTTTTGTTCCCTTCATCCAGTTAAAGATTGGCGTAATCAAAAGCAGGATAAATGGTACCGGAATAATATTCCCGATGATACATATTGGAATGGCTTTTGCCACCGGAACTCCCAGTAATGGTCCTGCGACCAGAAGTGCTCCACGAAGTTCCAGAATCGGTATCATTGATATGATAAATACAATGGCTTCTTTTCCTACAGTTCCGCCAAGGGCATCAATAATTCCCTGTACTAAAGTTTCTGTCATAGAATTCTCCTTTTTACTTGTTCATGTATTTCTTTAAAAATGAAAATAGAATCTCCATCTCTTCTCTGGTTCCAATCGTAATCCGAAGATATTGTTCAATTCTTTCACTTCCCCAGAAACGAACATAGATTCCATTTGCCCTCAATGCTTCAAACAATTCTTTCGCATCATACTCTGGATGCGTAACAAATACGAAATTCGCCCTGGAATCTCCAAATTGGAATCCCATTTTTTTCAATTCTTCTTTGGCCCATTCTCTGGTCTCAATAATCTTATGGACTGTTGTTTCAAAATATTCCTTATCCTTCACTGCCTCTGCACCACAGATCAGCGAAGTCTGATTCATGGTATAAGAATTAAAAGAATATTTGGCATCGTTCAGATAACGTATCAATGTCGGATTACTGATTGCATATCCAATTCTCATTCCTGCCATAGAGCGAGACTTTGAGAATGTCTGAACTACGATCAGATTATCATACTTGTCAATTAATTCTACTGCTGAATGCCCTTCCGCGAAATCAATATATGCCTCATCAATAATTACAATTACATCCTGGTTCTTTGTAATGATATCCTCAATCATATCCAACTCTTCATAAATTGCCGTAGGAGCATTCGGATTTGGGAAGATTACACCGCCATTTTCTTTATAGTAATCTTCTTTTCTGATTCGGAAGTTCTCATCCAGTTTCTGGCATTCATAAGGAATCCTGTAGAGATCTGCCCATACCTTGTAAAAAGAATAGGTGATATCCGGAAACAATATTGGCTTTTCTGAATTAAAGAATGTCAGAAAGCACATAGATAACACATCATCTGATCCCACACCAACAAAAACCTGATCTGGATTCACATCATAGAATTTTGCCAGCTCTTTTACCAACGGTGCTGCTGTCGGGTCTGGATACAAACGAAGTCTGTCCATATCCATCATTCCCAGAGCTTTCTCAACTCCCGGTGCCGGTGGATATGGATTCTCATTCGTATTCAGCTTGACAACTTTATTCTGAGGCTGTTCTCCTGGTACATAAGGCTCTACCTTACGAATGTTTTTTTCAAATGCTTTCATATTCTTATCCTTTGCTATGTAGTTAAAAATATTCCTTTGACAGTTCTTTGAATTTTGGCAGTGAATTAATAATTGTCTCATAAGCTACACAATAAGCAAGTCTTACATAACCCGGGCATCCAAAGGAACTTCCAGGTACCAGAAGTAAATTATATTTTTTCGCTGCCGCGCAGAATTCTTTTTCATCTGCAATTGGAGATTTTACAAAAAGATAAAAAGCACCTTCTGGTTTAATGCATTCAAATCCACAATCTCTCAGTCCATTGTATAAAGCTTCTCTATTTCTGTCATAGAAAGAGATGTCTGTCTTCTCATTGATACATTTTGCCACCAGTTTCTGCTGCAATGTAGGTGCATTGACAAATCCCAGAATACGCGTTGCTACATTTGCTGCAGAACACACATCTTCACTATCTTTCACTTCATCTGGAATGACCAGATACCCAATACGTTCTCCAGGAAGAGACAATGATTTACTATATGAATACCCTACGATCGTATTCGCATAATACTTCGTCAAATATGGAACCTCCACTCCATCATACACCAGTTCACGATACGGTTCATCTGAAATCAGATAAATATCTGTACCATATTCCTTTTGCTTTGCTTCCATGATTGCCGCCAATTTCCGGATTGTTGCTTCTGAATATACAACACCGGTCGGATTATTCGGAGTATTTACGATAACAGCCTTGGTCTTCGGTGTGATCTTCTGCTCAAATTCATCTAATTTCGGCTGAAAATCTACAGTATTCGGTGATATTTCCACTAAGACTCCATCGTAGTTATTGGTATAAGAACGATATTCACCAAAATATGGCGCAAATGTGATTACTTCATCCCCTGGATTAATCAAAGTTTTCAAAATTACATTTAATCCTCCGGCAGCACCAACCGTCATGATAATATTTTTTCCTTCAAAATTCGTTCCAAAACGCTCATTCAGAGAATTCGCAACAGTCTCTCTTACATCTGCATATCCTGAGTTACTGTTGGTATAACCATGAAGAACAACCGGATCATTCTCATCTAACAATTCAATAATCGCTTTTTTTACTGCCTCTGGTGCCGGCACATTTGGGTTTCCCAGACTAAAATCAAACACATTCTCTGCCCCGTAGATGCTTGCAAGACGGTTTCCTTCTTCAAACATTGCACGAATAGCAGAACTATTAGCTACCATATTTTTCATTTTCTCTGCAATCATTTTTCTCTCTCCTTTGTATTATTCTCTATTCTGGTTTTTTTCTGTTACATCGCCCTTTTCTACCATAAACACGGGACGATAGGATAATTTTGCCTTTCTCAGGCCTTCTGCTCCAGTATCCTCTTCTCGGTTGACATATAGATACTGTTGACACTCATGCTCTACAAACTGCTGATTAATCATTGGATATGCTCCCTGTACATCTGCATATGCCTTTTCAATATGAACAACAAAAGTATCTGAACATATTGGTTCTCCCAACGAAAAAGCAACAACTTCACCATCAATTCTTAAGATTCCACCTTTAAGTTCCAGTTCTTCAAACAGTCGAAGGGCATTCATAGTAACACAGACTTCTCCTCTTTTCTCGGGGTCATCTTCACATCCGTTCTGATTACGCCATTTCAAAGCCATCTGAAAACATTCCTCTATATTATCTTTCGTTACACTCTCATAAGACCATCTGTCTTCATACATTGCTTTAAATTTATTGATATGGTTCCGCTTCCCATGTAACTTCTTCCCCGACAAGGTCGCCAGTTTCTCAGATTCATACACATAATCTGCACTATCACGGTCATACTCAATCTGAAATCTTCCCGGATACCATTCTTCTAACTGTGCAAAATACTCCGGTGTCACATTATACATCGCAAACGGAACATTGCGTTCCTTACTGTACTGCATCAATACTTCCAATGCTTTTTTCACATTTGCGGGTTCACCCGCCGGATATGCGAATGCCAGATGTGTCTCATCTTCACTCTTGAACACCAGTGCATCTTCTACGATTGCCCACTTCACCGGATACTGCCTGGACCACAAAAAAACATTTGCAAATGTTCTTTCACAGCTTCTGCTGGTATGATGATTAAAATAATGTGATATAATTTCTTTATCTTCCAGTTCAGCTCTCTTAAATTGTATCTCTAACATACTTTACCTTCTTTTCTCTTTTCATTGAACGTTTTTTAGTATAGCATATTTTTTTTCTTTTTTCTTCTTTTTATTATAAATCTTATAACAAACACGATAATAAGCACAATAATAAGAATCAAGGCATATAACATAAATGCAAATTTGTTCGGTTGTTTTACCAATTCAATAATATTCTTACTGTCATCTTCCAGTTTTCTTCCTTCCTTTTCCCCGTAATAAGAAGGAATCTGTGATATACCCTTCTCATTTTGCTCAAATGATTCCAGATAAGATGCAAGTGCATACCATTCTTTCACTTCATTTCCACTCTGGTCGTGCACAATATAATCTTCAAAATCCTCAATCTTATTTCCATTCTCATCTTTCGGTGTAATTTTCAGAAGTCCCTTTGATGTATCTTCTACTGTTCCAAGCATCTGCGCAGAATATAAACCTGCTACTACACGATAGAGCTTGTCATCCTGAATCTCCTCCGTCTGTTTTTCTTCTGTATATGGAACATTCTGTGACAGTTCAACTTCTATGACACGATTCAGAATCATACGGCTCGGATTATAAGTCCAGCGCATTCCACTTGGATATAACTGGGCCGCCGTCATGATTGGCGACACAGATACATCAATCTCTGCGACTGTCTTCAATTCCTTTCCTGTCAGATATACACTCACCAACGGATAACCTGGAATACGATCCGCACCGATTCCTAATGAACTGATATTAAACACATCTGACACTGTTACTTTTCCTTTTTGCAAAGTGTCACGAATCACTCCTGAAGGAGCAATTGCAACATCCACCGGCTTATATTCCGCTCCTTCCGCCTTTTCTACCGCATAGATATACGAATCTGCAATAATACTTCCCAGTGGATCTTCTTCTAATTCTTCCGCGAAATCATCTCTTTGTGTAAATTCTACATTATTTTCTGCCAACACCTGATCAAATGTATAGCCAAACTGCTTCAGATACTCTTCGTCTACCTTTTCTTTATATTTTTTAAGTTCCGTCGTTATCGCTTCATCTTCTTTCACCGAATCATCCAGATGATTCAATTGATATTCATCCAGTTCCCATCGTCCATCTTCCTTTTGAATCAGATCCAGTTCTCCCAGATTCTCCCCATAACAGCCGGCAGACACAATGTAAGTATCCCCCTTCTGAATCGGTTCCTCTAACTTCGTATGAGTATGACCGCTGATGATCACATCAATCTCCGGCACTTCTTTTGCCAGAAGTTCGTCTTCCGATTTGCCTTCATCTTCACTGGTCCCACTATGAGAAAGACATACGATCATATCTACATCTTCTTTTTCCAATTGATCGACCAATTCTTTTGAAGTATCCACTATACTTTCAAAAGTAAGCCCACTCTCCGGCGCACAGTCCTCTGCATCTTCTCCCAGGACACCATAGACACCGATTCTTACTCCTCCATGCTCGACAATCACGTACGGTGTACTTCCGTAATCCTCAAGCACCTGGTGAATCCGTTCATTATCTTCAGATGTATTCTTCGCCCAGTCAATATTCGCACATACAAAAGCTGGCAGTTGAAGCGATGAGTCTTCCTCTGCATTTTTCAAAGCTGCATGAAACATATTGCTGACACCTTCACTTCGATAATCAAACTCATGATTGCCAAAGGTAGTAACATCGTACCCCAGGCGTCCCAGCATCGTAAGCTCTGTTGCATCTGTCTCATAAATGGTCTGATAAAGCGTTCCCATGGAAAAATCTCCGCCATCCACCAGAAACGTCGCCGGATTTTCAGCTTTCTTTTCATCAATCAACGTCTTCATCTTAGCAAGCCCGCCAATCATGACGGATTCCTCTGATTTATATGCATCCAGATGGGAATGCATGTCGTGAGTAAATAATATTTTTACTTTCTGCTCTCCATCCGAATCAACAGATGTCGTCTCTTCAGCCACCACGGATGTCACACACATCAGACAAAGCATGATAACCAACAGCATAGATGCCATCATTCTTTTTCTAAAGTTCATATCTTATTCCCCTTTTTATCAACAATATTGTTAAAAATTATCTTTCCCCTTTTGAATACAATAAAACCTTCCTCTGCTGCATTTTTCGGAAGGTTTATCTTGTATTGCTATTTCATCCTATTCATTTTCATTCATATTTGCAAGCTTCGCTGCCTGATCAGCTGCGATACACGCATCAATGATCTCCTGGATATCTCCGTTCATAATCTTATCAAGCTTATACAGTGTCAATCCGATTCGGTGATCTGTCACACGTCCCTGTGGGAAGTTATAAGTACGGATCTTCTCGGAACGGTCTCCGGTACCGATCTGGCTCTTTCTTGCTTCTGCTTCTGCATCATGCTGCTTCTGACATTCGATATCATACAGCTTTGCACGTAATAACGCGAATGCCTTTTCCTTATTCTGAAGCTGAGACTTCTCCGTCTGACTGTAGATTACAATTCCTGTCGGGTAATGGGTCAGACGCACCGCTGAGTCAGTGGTATTGACGCATTGTCCACCATTACCAGATGCACGCATAACATCGATACGGATATCCTTTTCATCGATCTGAATGTCTACGTCTTCTGCCTCTGGCATCACAGCGACCGTAATCGTAGATGTATGAATTCGTCCGCCTGATTCTGTCTCTGGAACACGTTGTACACGATGAACACCAGACTCATACTTCATTACCGAATAAGCACCTTGCCCATTAATCATAAAGGTAACATTCTTCATACCACCAATACCGATTTCTTCACACTCTACTAATTCTACTTTCCAACGTTTGCTCTCTGCGTAATGAAGATACATACGATAAATCTCTGCTGCAAAAAGTGCAGCTTCATCTCCGCCGGCACCTGCACGGATCTCTACCACAACGTTTTTATCATCATTCGGGTCTTTTGGCAACAGAAGAATCTTAAGTTCTTTCTCCAGTTCTTCTACTCTTGCCTTCGCTTCATTTAATTCTTCTTTGGCAAGCTCACGCATCTCTTCATCAGATTCCTCTTCTAACATCTCAAGACTGTCTGCGATTGTCTGCTTGCATGCTTTATATTCCTTATATGCCTCAACAATGGGGGTCAGTTCATTCTGTTCTTTCATGAGCTTACGGAATCTGGCCTGGTCATTGGCCACATCCGGCTCCTGCAACTCACTCAATATTTCTTCCAGACGAATGAGCAAATCCTCTAATTTGTCAAACATAACTCTTCCTCCTCAATCTATCCTTACGCAAGACATTTCCCTTGCGCACGTTATCTTTTATTGTACATGCCTGTAACCACACGGTCAAGACCTGCCAAATCCTTTTTTACTTTTATATCCTTATATCCACTTTCTCCCATAAGATACGACACATCCGATCCCTGATCGTGACCGATTTCAAACATCAGGAATCCTCCATCTTCCAGATATCTTTTGCCTTCTTCTATTATCTTACGGTAAAAGTACAGACCGTCTTCTCTTCCATCTAACGCAATCCTTGGATCATGAAAACGGACTTCCTCTTGAAGTTCTTCGATAACAGCAGTACGAATATAGGGTGGATTTGATACAATCAGCTGATATTTTTCTTCTATATGTTCAAAAAGATTACTCTGTACAAATTCTGCCGCGACTTCCAACCTCTCGGAATTTCTTTTTGCCACCTTCAATGCATCTTCTGATATATCACATCCGGTTCCCACAGTTCTCGGACATAATTTCAAGAGACTCAACAAGATACATCCTGAGCCGGTACACATGTCCAGCACTTTCATTCCAGGTGTCCCTGCACGAACTACCTTTATCGCTTCTTCTACCAGTACCTCTGTGTCCTGCCTGGGTATCAACACATGTTCATTAACATAGAACGAATATCCCATAAATTCCTGCTCACCGGTGATATGCTGCAAGGGGATTCTGCTTTTACGCCTTGCAATGCAATCCCGATATTGTCTTACCTGACCTTCTGCAAGCTCTCTTTCAGGATCTCCATAATAAGACGCTCTGCTGATATTTGTCACATATTCAAGCAGATACCACGCATCTAATGCAGCCTCTGCGATCCCAGCCTCTGTCAGTGCAGCAACACCTTCTTTATATATCTTCTGCAGTGTGAAAATTTTCTGCTTCATATGCTCTCCAATCGAAAACTGCCTCCACAGCCTGTATCGCAACTTCTATCATACTGTCATCCGGTTCTTTTGTTGTCAACTTCTGAATAGCGAGTCCCGGCTTACTGAACAGGTTGATCAGCGGGTTTTCACTGCATCCTGCCAGTTTCAATACTTCATAGGAGATTCCTGCAATTACCGGAAGCAAAGCAATTCGGATAATTATCCGCATAAATGGAGATTCTACCCTGATCAGCAATAACAGAATAATACTGATAGCCAACACAAAGAATAAGAAACTAGTTCCACATCTCTTATGCTGTCTGGAACTGATACGGACATTTTCCACTGTAAGCGGCAGGCCATGTTCAATACAATTGATACATTTATGCTCTGCCCCATGGTACATAAATGTTCTCTGGATATCTTCCATTCTGGATATCAGAAGCACATACACTACAAAAATCCCTATTCTTACGAATCCTTCTATGACAGTTCTGATAGTATAGGAAGCAATCAACGGCTTCAATAATAAAGACAGGAAATATGGTAATACCATAAAGATTGCAACTGCTGCGACTACGGAAAATACCACAGTAATTCCCATAATAATGCTCTCCTGCTTTTCCTTCTTCTGTGCTTCTTTTTCTGTCAGTTCCTGAACCTCTTCTTCCTCTTCATAAAAACTTGCAGAGAACGTCAATGTCTTTATCCCCAGTACCATAGAATCAATAAAATTAAAGATTCCTCTGACAAATGGTACTGTCGTCAGTTTCTTCCATCTGCCCGTAATACTCTGATAAGTCTCTTTCTGTACAAAAATCTCTCCATCCGGCTTGCGCACTGCCACAGCATAATCATCCTTATGCTTCATCATGATTCCCTCCAGCACTGCCTGTCCGCCAATATTTGATGACTTCATACACAACTCCTTTATTTCTATAAACATAAAAGGGTTGAGATTATATCAACCTCAACCCGATACTTGTAAATATTATTTGTCCATTCCGTATTTCTTATTGAACTTATCAACACGACCACGAGCCTGAGTTGCTTTCTGCTGTCCTGTATAGAATGGATGACATTTAGAACAAATTTCTACGTGAATATCTTCTTTTGTAGATCCTGTTACAAATGTATTGCCACAGTTACAAGTTACAGTTGCCTGATGATATGCTGGATGTATTCCTTCTTTCATGATTTTCACCTCTTCTTTATTTAGTCACATGCACGATGTGCAATTAAATTTCGTTTTCTAAACAGCTTTGTCATTGTATCATAAATATCGTATCTTGTCTAGATTAATTTTGTCTTTTTTACTAATTGAATCAATTCTGCATTATTTCTTGTTCGACTGAACATATTCAGAATATTGTCGACCGCTTCTTCTGCCCTCATTCCATTCAATGCTCTACGCATAGAATCCACAGCCTCCTGCTCTTCCCTGGACAACAAAAGATCTTCTCTTCTTGTCCCAGATTTTGGAATATCTATTGCAGGGAACACTCTTCTTTCTGATAACTTGCGGTCTAATACCAATTCCATATTACCAGTACCTTTAAATTCTTCATAGACCACATCATCCATTTTACTTCCCGTATCTACCAATGCAGTTGCCAATATCGTAAGGCTTCCTCCCTCACGCATATTTCTTGCCGCACCAAAGAACCTCTTTGGCATATGAAGGGCAGCCGGATCAAGACCACCTGATAAAGTCCTTCCTGATGGCGGAACCGTAAGATTATATGCTCTTGCAAGCCTTGTAATACTATCCAATAGAATCATAACATCTTTTTTATGTTCTACCAGACGCTTTGCCCGCTCAATTACCATCTCCGACACACGTTTGTGATGTTCCGGGAGTTCATCAAACGTAGAGTATATCACTTCTACATTATCGCCTTCAATTGCTTCCTTTATATCAGTTACTTCCTCCGGCCGCTCATCGATCAGCAAAATTAACAGATGAATCTCCGGATTATTTTTACGCACAGACAACGCCACCTGCTTCAGCAAGGTCGTCTTACCAGCCTTCGGAGGTGACACGATCATTCCACGCTGTCCTTTTCCAATTGGAGACAGAAGATCCACAATACGCATGGCTGTGCTTGTCTTACCACATTCCAGACGCAGCCTTTCGTTTGGAAAAATTGGAGTCATATCTTCAAAATTCGCTCTGCGCATCGCTTTCATTGGATCCATCTCATTAATCTTCGTCAAATATAACAACGCGCTGAACTTTTCCTGTTGTGTCTTAATTCGAGTATTCCCTTCCAGAATATCTCCGGTCTTCAGATTGAACTTACGAATCTGGGATGGTGATACATAGACATCATTCTCTCCTGGAAGATAATTCGCACTTCGGATAAATCCGTAACCATCCTGATGTACCTCCAGAATTCCCCGTGCCTTGACACCACTGTCCAACCTGTCTATGTCATGCATTTCTTTATCTCCTGTATTGGCAGACATTTCTTTCACCGCATCTCTGGAAACCTGCTTCTCTTTTTCATCCTCCTCGAGCATACGTTCAACCAATTCCGCCTTTTTCATGGTTGAAATACCTTTTAATCCCCTTGCTTTTGCAAGGTCTTTTAAAGTAGACAAAGGCAAAGATTCATACTTCTCTCTCATCATAAACGTTCCTCACATATTCTCCATATAACACAATGGGATTTTTCAAGCTCGATTGAGCTTCTCTTGAATATGGTATGATTATACTACAATTCTTCCATTTTTAAAAGCCTTTTTATTGATTTGCTTTTCCAGGAATGATATGATTATAACCAATGAAAATATAAATGAAAAGGTGGTATCCCCATGACAACAAATGAAAAAGCACTTATGATGCATGAAAAATGGCAGGGAAAGATTGAAACAACCGCAAAATCCCATGTAAATTCCCGTGAAGATCTTGCAATTGCCTATACGCCAGGTGTCGCTGAACCTTGCAAAGTCATAGCAAAAGATAAAGAAGCTGCTTATACCTATACAATCAAATCCAACACCGTTGCTGTCGTTTCTGATGGAAGCGCAGTTCTTGGTCTTGGCAACATCGGTGCTCTTGCCGCTATGCCAGTTATGGAAGGCAAGGCAGTGTTATTCAAAGAATTCGGCGGAGTAAATGCTGTACCTATCTGTCTCGACACACAAGACACAGAAGAGATTATCAAGACTGTCGTCAATATTGCTCCGGCATTCGGCGGTATCAATCTGGAAGATATCAGCGCTCCTCGTTGTTTTGAGATTGAAGAGCGACTGAAAGAATTATTGGACATCCCAGTATTCCACGATGACCAGCATGGAACAGCAATTGTAGTTCTTGCCGGAATCATCAATGCGATGAAAGTAACCGGCAAAAATAAAGAAGATTCCAAAGTCGTTGTTAACGGTGCAGGATCTGCAGGTGTCGCTATAACAAAATTACTTCTTACCTATGGTTTCAAACATATTACCATGTGTGATATTAATGGAATTATAGGTAAAGATTCCCCAAATCTGAACTGGATGCAGCAGAAGATGGTGGAAGTTACAAACCTGGAAGGGAAGGCCGGAACATTGGCAGATGCATTGAAGGGCGCAGATATCTTTGTAGGTGTCTCTGCACCTAATATCGTGACTCAGGAAATGGTTGCTTCTATGAATCAGGATGCTATTCTCTTTGCAATGGCTAATCCAGTACCGGAAATCATGCCTGATCTGGCCAAAGCTGCTGGTGCCAAAGTCGTAGGAACCGGACGATCCGACTTTCCGAATCAAGTCAATAATGTTGTTGCATTCCCTGGTATCTTCAAAGGAGCTTTAGAAGGACGCGCAACTCAGATTACCGAAGAAATGAAATTAGCAACCGCCAAAGCAATTGCAAGTCTGGTCTCTGATGATGAATTGAATGAAAACAACATTCTGCCAGAAGCCTTTGATCCGCGAGTTGCCGATGTTGTCAGCCGCGCAGTAAAGGAATTGATCTAACATGACTATCCGATGGGGAGAAAAAAGATATTATTCTCTTGATTATTATATAAAGCAGACTTATGGAGAAAAACTATATAAGATTTCTCTGGATGGAGGAATGACCTGTCCGAACCGAGATGGCACTTTGGGCCGCCGGGGCTGTATCTTTTGCAGTACCGGCGGTTCAGGTGATTTTGCCTCTAATCGAAGATTGTCAATTACAGAACAGATTGAACAGGGTAAATCTCAAGTAGCCAAAAAGCATTCCGGTGTATCTTACATCGCATATTTTCAGGCATACACCAACACCTATGCCCCTGTTTCTTATCTAAGAGAAGTCTTCACTGAAGCAATTCATCACCCTGACATAAAGATTCTGGATATTGCCACACGACCGGATTGTCTCGGGTCAGATATCATAGAATTATTAGATGAATTAAACCAGATAAAGCCTGTGTGGGTTGAGCTGGGCCTTCAGACCATTCACCCTAAAACTGCCCATTTTATCAGAAGAGGTTATGAACTTCCTGTATTTGAGCAGGCAGTCCAGAAGCTTCGCGCTATTCATATCCCAGTCATCGTTCATATGATTCTAGGGCTCCCCGGAGAAAGTACCAAAGATATTCTTGATACCGTCCATTATCTGAATGCGCAGGATATTCAAGGAGTGAAGTTGCAATTATTACACATACTAAAAGATACAGATCTGGCCGATTACTACAACGAACATCCATTCTCGCTTCTGGATATGGAAGAATATTTTTCGCTCATTGGCCAGTGCCTGTGTCATCTCCGCCCAGATATCGTCATACACAGACTTACTGGTGACGGACCGAAATCTCTTCTGATTGCCCCCTTATGGACGGGAAATAAACGTCAGGTATTAAACAATATGCAGGCATATTTGAAAACTCACGACATATGGCAAGGAAAGGAGTTATGACCATGGACACGTCTTTCAAATTATATAAATTAATTGTTCTCTATATGCTGAATAAAGTAGATTTTCCTCTGACCAATGCTCAGATATCAGAATTCATTCTGGACGAAGGATATACCACTTATTTTAAACTGCAGCAGGCAATATCGGAACTCATCGAGTCTGGTTTCATCCGCGAAGAATCAACGCACAGCAGAACCTTCTACCATCTTACTGAAGAAGGTTCAGAGACGATTCATTTCTTTAAAAATGATATATCTCCTGCCATTCAGCAAGATATCAATACTTTTTTAAAAGAAAAGCAATACGAATTAAAAAATGAAGTTTCTGTCAAATCAGATTACTATCGCAATTCCAATCAGGAATATTCGGTACGATGTCAGGTAATCGAACATGGTGTTCCTCTCATTGACTTGACAGTCACTGCTCCGACAGAAGCCGAAGCCGAAACCATAGCAAATAACTGGACCAAAAAGAACCAGGAAATCTATGCAATGATCATGTCAAATCTGCTATGAACAAAAGGGGGATTTTATGAAATTAAAGAAATTAGGAGACTTATACATTAGTTTTTTTAAAATAGGAGGACTTACTTTCGGCGGTGGACTTGCAATGCTGCCAATGCTTCAGAGAGAAGTAGTGGAAGAACGCCATTGGTGTACCGAAGAAGAAATTCTCGATATGTATGCAATCGGCCAATGTACTCCGGGTATCATTGCCGTGAACACTGCAACTTACGTCGGATATAAACAGGCAGGTTTCACAGGAGGAGTTGCCGGAACACTTGGTGTTATCTCACCTTCCATCATTATTATCTGCTTGATTGCATCCATTTTACAGAACTTTATCCATCTTCCACTCGTTGTACATGCACTTGCAGGAATTCGCGTTATTGTCTGTGCATTAATGCTCAACACCGTTGTATCTATGGCGCGTAAGGGTATTATCGATAAGCTCGGAGCTATTCTGTTTCTTGTAGCTTTTCTTCTGGCATGCTTTACTCCGATTCCTACTGCTGTAATTATCATATTGGCAGGTCTCGTTGGAATCATTGCCAAAAAACTAGAAAGGAGATGTGCCAAATGATATATCTGACACTAGCTTTTGAATTTTTCAAAATCGGCTTATTTTCTGTGGGCGGTGGAATGGCTACACTTCCTTTCCTTATGGATCTGACAGAAAAATACGATTGGTTTACTGCCAGTGAGCTTGCAAATATGGTCGCAATCAGTGAAAGTACCCCTGGACCCGTCGGCATTAATATGGCAACTTACGCCGGATACCAGGCAGCTGGTATTCCTGGCGCTCTGATTGCAACTTTATCATTGACAGCTCCAGCATTAGTTATTATTGTCCTGATCGCCAGATTCTTAGAAAACTTTAGTGAAAATCCTACAGTCAAAGCTGTTTTTTATGGAATCCGTCCTACAGTAGCCGCCCTGATAGGTTATGCAGTATGGGAGCTCTTACAGATTACGATGGTCTGTGCCACTGATGGACAGACACGTCTCAATCTGATCAGCATTACTGTCTGCCTGATAGCATTTATTTTCATGCAGATCAAGCCATTAAAAAAACTGCACCCCCTTGTATGGATTATTATGGGTGCAATCATTGGAATTTTATTTCAAATGTAAATATAATATATCTCAATCTATAAAGAAGGCGCAGTAATCCCTGCGCCTTACATTTATTAGTTATATACTTAGTCTTCCAGAAGGAATTCACTCATCACATAATTACTGATATCAATCCCTCTCTCTGTCAGTCTCACATAATCTCCTGATTCTTCTAACAGTTTTTTATCATACATATCCTGCAAGACATTTCCATAAATATCTTCCATAATGCATCCAAAGTCTTTCTGGAACTTACTTTTTGACACGCCTTCTATCTTTCGAAGCCCCAGGAACATATACTCCTCCATCTGATTTGCCCTGCTTAGGACTTCTGGCTCTTCTCCCTGTGTCCAACGTCTGTTTTGCATCAGAGATGCAGCTCCGGTCCCAATACCCAGATATTCTGCCCGATTCCAATATCCAAGATTATGACGGCATTCATATCCTTCTCTGGCATAATTCGATATCTCATATCTGTGATATCCATATTCCTTAAGAATATCTGCAGTAAGCTGATACATCAGACGTTCTGTATCTTCATCGGGAAGCTCTCTTTTTCTTCTTGCTTTGGCCCGCTCTCCTTCGCCATATTTTTCATAAAATGGCGTGCCAGGCTCAATAATCAGACTATATGCTGATATATGTTCCGGTCCCAATTCTGCCACTGTACTCAGGGTCTTCATCCAATCTTTCAGCGTCTGAAATGGTATTCCCGACATCAGATCTACGTTAATATTGGCAAATCCCTCTTCTCTTGCAAGTGCGAAAGTTTCCAGAAAATCTTCATATGTATGAATCCTGCCAAGCATCTTTAATTCCTGATTATTCGTCGACTGAAGACCTATACTCAGACGATTAATACCAACTTTCCGATAGGACTTCATCTTCATCCGGTCTACAGTACCAGGATTCACTTCTATTGAGATCTCTGCATCTGAATCTACCGGAAAGGTTCCTCTGACAGCATCAAAAATCGCATGAATCTGCCCAGGTTCCAGAATAGACGGTGTCCCTCCGCCAATGAAAACACTGACAATATGATAATCTCCTGACAACACTCCATAAGCACGTATCTGCTCACAAAGTTCTTCTACATACCGCTGTCTTTCTTCAGCCGAAGCAGGTGCTGACAGGAAATCACAGTACCTGCATTTCTTCACACAGAACGGTATATGAACATATAATTCTAATGGTCTCATTACTTATCATCCAGCTTTAATACACTCATAAATGCTTTTTGTGGAATCTCAACATTTCCCACCTGTCGCATACGCTTCTTACCTTCTTTTTGCTTTTCCAGAAGCTTTCTCTTACGGCTGATATCACCACCGTAGCATTTTGCCAACACATCTTTGCGCATCGCTTTTACCGTCTCTCTGGCAATAATCTTACTTCCGATTGCAGCCTGAATCGGAATCTCGAACAACTGTCTTGGAATCTCTTCCTTTAACTTCTCACACATCTTACGTCCGCGTTCATATGCTGTATCTGCATGAATAATAAAGGAAAGCGCATCTACCTCTTCTTTGTTAATCAAAATATCCAGTTTCACAAGATTCGACTGTACATAACCATCCATCTCATAATCGAAGGATGCATAACCTCGGGATCGAGATTTTAATGCATCAAAGAAATCATAGATAATCTCATTCAATGGCAAATGATATCTCAGCACTGCACGAGTCTCTTCAATATATTCCATCCCATCATAAATTCCCCTGCGTTCCTGACACAGATCCATAATGGCACCGATAAACTCGGAAGTTACCATGATCTCAGCCTTAACCATAGGTTCTTCCATATACTCTATTTCTGATGGATCTGGAAGATTAGACGGGTTGGTCAATTCAATAACATCTCCATTGGTTTTATGAACCTTGTAGATAACACCTGGTGCAGTCGTTACCAGATCCAGATTATATTCTCTCTCCAGACGTTCCTGAATAATTTCCAGATGTAATAATCCCAAAAAGCCACATCGGAAACCAAATCCTAATGCAATAGATGTCTCTGGTTCAAACTGCAAAGACGCATCATTTAACTGCAATTTTTCCAGCGCATCTCTAAGATCCGGGTATTTCGCGCCATCTGCCGGATACATGCCACAATAAACCATTGGGTTTACTTTCTTATATCCGGGAAGTGGTTCAGCACATGGTTCCACCGCATTGGTAATCGTATCTCCCACACGAGTATCCTTCACATTCTTCAGACTGGCCGTAATATATCCTACCATTCCTGCGCTTAGCTCCTCACAAGGAATGAACTGTCCTGCGCCAAAGTAGCCCACTTCCACGACCTCAGCCTTTGCTCCGGTCGCCATCATCAGAATCGGAGTTCCCTTTCGAACGGATCCTTCCTTGATTCGACAGAATACTATAACACCTTTATAAGAATCATATAAAGAGTCAAAAATCAAAGCCTGCAAAGGTGCCTCTGGATTTCCCACAGGAGCCGGAATCTTCTCAACAATCTGCTCCAGAACCTGATCCACATTCAATCCGGTTTTTGCAGAGATCAATGGTGCATCCGTTGCCTCGATGCCAATGACATCTTCAATCTCCTCAATCACACGCTCCGGCTCAGCACTTGGAAGATCAATCTTATTAATCACCGGCATAACATCCAGATCATGATCCAATGCCAGATAGACGTTCGCCAGTGTCTGAGCCTCCACACCCTGTGCGGCATCAACTACCAGAATTGCTCCATCACAGGCAGCCAGACTTCTGGAAACTTCATAATTAAAATCCACATGCCCCGGGGTATCAATCAGATTGAAAATATACTCTTCCCCGTTCTTCGCCTTATAAACAATACGCACCGCCTGCGCTTTGATGGTAATTCCTCGCTCTCTCTCCAATTCCATATTGTCAAGAACCTGAGACTGCATCTCCCGGCTGGTAAGCAGACCTGTCATCTCAATAATACGGTCTGCCAGCGTAGATTTTCCGTGATCAATATGCGCTATAATACAAAAATTACGAATTTTACTCTGATCTATTGCCACTGATATCTTTCCCCTTAATCATAAATTTACAATTATTATTTTCAGCAATCGCTGCGCTCAGTATATCACGCAGCACTGTATTTTACAATGAAAAGTTCCACACTCATCACATCATTCAGACGTCCTGTTTTTACCATTTCTTCCGCATTGACTGCTTCTTCCATGATACTTCTAAGCTCTTCCCTGGAAAAAGTTCTGCACTGCTGTATATACTTTCCAGCCACAAAAGGATGGAGTCCTACAGTCTTTGCAATCTGTGATTTTTCATATCCTTTTCCACAAAGATCCTTCACTTCAAGAAGTAGTTTGAACTGGCGGGCCAGAAGATACAAGATTCGCATCGGCGGTTCTTTCAATGCAAGCAGGTCATAATAATAATCCAGGGCTTTTTTCTGCTGTTTTACAGCTACCGCTTCCACCATTTCAAAAATCTTGTTGGTAATCTGGGTCGTACAGATATCATCAATGTCCTGTACCGTAATCTCGTTTCTGCCCAATGTATAGGAGAATAACTTTTCCATCTCTTTTTCCAGATTCTCCATGTCTGTGCCTGTTTTTGACACCAGATAACGAGCTGTAGATTCCTTGATCTGTCTGCCTTCTCTTTTCACATTACTGGCAATCCAATACAAAAGTGTCTTCTCATCCTGGCGTCCCATTTCAACGATCCGCCCCTTATCTTTTGCCGCCTTATACATCTTACCGCGCTTGTCCACTTCATTTTCTACAAATAAGAAGCAGACAGTGTCAGGCATATTTTTCATATAATCTGCTAATTCTGGTGTTGCACTTTTAAAAAAGCCAGAATTTTCTATCACGATCAATCTGCGCTCAGCAAAAAACGGCATCGTTTCCGCCAGATCGATCAATTCTGCCGGATTGATTCCTTTCCCCTCATAATAAGCATAATTCACGGTATCCCCATCTGGGAGTATCGCTTTGGTAAGCTTATCTTTATATTGTTTTTTCAAATAAGCCTCCTCCCCATACAGGAGATATATTTGCTTAAATTGACCTAATTTAATATCCTCATTCAAACTTTTCATGAATTATCTTACCATGTCTCTTGAAATATCTTCCAGGGAATGTGCCCCACACATTGCCATAGTATCCTTTAATTCTGAAGCCAGTTTTTCCGTATAGGCTGCGACACCTTCTCCGGCTCCACCATATACAGCCGTCACGTATGGACGTCCAATCAAAACCGCATCTGCACCAAGTGCTAACGCTTTAAAGATATCGACACCTGAACGAATTCCTCCATCGACAAATACCTTCATATCTTTTCCGACTGCATCCACAATGTCTGCTAATACTTCTGCTGTTGCCGGACACTGATCCAGCACACGTCCTCCATGATTCGATACAACAATTGCTGCCGCCCCGGCTTCTTTCGCCTTCAACGCACCTTTTACAGTCATGATACCTTTCAGAATAAATGGAACTTTTGCTTCTCGCACAATCTCCTGAAGTTCTTCCACTGATTTACTTCCAGCCGGAGGAGTAAGATTCTTCAAAAACGGGAGACCTGCCGCATCGATATCCATTGCCACCGCAAAAGAACCAGAATCCTGAATCATAGTCAACTTTTCTCTTAAAGTATTCATGTCCCACGGTTTTACTGTCGGGATTCCTTTTCCTCCCTTTCCCTTGATTGCTTTGGTTGCTGCCACCATAACTGCCGGATTAGTACCATCTCCGGTAAATGCTGCAATTCCTGCATCTGCACAGGCAGATACCAGGATATCATTGTACTCCAGATCATCATATTTATCTCCATAATGCAACTTCATCGCTCCGATTGGAGCGGCAAAAATCGGATATTTAAAAGACTCTCCAAAAATATTCAATGTAGTGTCCACTGGTTTATTTTCACAGATTGTATCCATGTTCACACATAATTCCTGCCATTTATCATAATTACGAATTGCCACCGTTCCACTTCCCTTTGCTCCAGGTCCCGGCATCTTATTGCCACAAGCCTTTCCATTACATACCGGACAGGCTTTGCAATGTTCTCCCATGCAAGTTTTTGCATGATTCAATACTTCTTCATATGTCATCTTCTATTACCTCTTTTCGTATCATTTAAATCAACTTCCTTTTAGAATTATACTGAATCTTTTTCTTGAATTCAACTGTTTCCCCAATGTAATCACGAATTGTCTGCGTAACAATTCCACTTTATGTACATCTCATTTTTATGGATAATTATCATTACCGCACCTGTTTCTTGTGTTGACTTAATTTTGCATTCTGCTTCTTCCAGCCTGGCAATCGTCTCTTGATGCGGATGTCCGTATCGGTTCTTTTGTCCCGCTGATATAATAGCATATCGTGGTTTCACCACATCTAAGAATTCTTTGCTTGAAGAGTTCTTAGAGCCATGGTGGGCTACTTTCAGTACTTCCCAAGAACAATTTTTATACTTATGTTTCAAAAGATCCGTCAATTCTTCTTCTCCTTTGCCTTCTACATCTCCAGTAAGGAGCATATCATATTCCCCATAGGACACTACCATTACCATGGATGTCTCATTTCCCGTCTCTAATCCTTCTTCGGCTTCACCTGGCTGCAGACAAGTCAGAGTCAGCTCCTCTTCCATGATCTCCTGACCTGGAGCGATCACAACTACACGAATCCCTTCTTTTTTTGCTCTCTCTGCCAATGCCACCAATTCTTCTCCCCACACTTCCTGCACCGGAAGAACCAGAGTATCTATGGTCACTCCTATTTTCTTCCGATCTATCAATTCTTCAATCCCATTCATATGATCACTGTCTCCATGCGTCACGATTACATAGTCAAGGTTAGATACTCCCTGTGACTTTAAAAAAGGCTCAATTCTATATTGTCCTATCTTTTTCACATCACTGCTTCCTCCATCAATCAGATATGTTCCTCCATCCGGTCCTTTGATAAAAATCCCATCCCCTTGCCCAACATCTAAGATTGTCGTCATCAGCTTTCCATCTTCACCCCAGCGAAATCCCAGCACAAATACTGCCGTTCCCAAAAGTGCTGCTGCCAGTACTTTGCACCGGTTTGATTTCTTCCATAGCAAAAGTAAGACCATACACAGCACAACATAATATACTGCAATCTGCCACAACTGTGGTCTGCCAGTCACGATTCTAGATGCCGGAAGCCTAATGGCGATGTTACAACCCTTTTTATAAATCCAGAGAATTACTCCACATATCTTCATAAGGATTTTTGCTATTGGCATACACACCACATAGATTCCGCTTCCTGCCATTCCCAGGAATAACAAGACTGACATAAGTGGAATTACAAAAAGATTCAACAGAAATGAATAAAGTGGAAACTCAAAAAAATAATATAACAAAATGGGAAGTAATACGAGATTGATACTGACGCTGGCCCAGATTCCCTGAAACGCGAAATCTTGAAACGCTGGAAGTACCAGTAGAATTGCCAACACTGCTCCGAAAGATAACCAAAATCCGCCATCGAACAGATAAAGCGGTCTCCACAACAATACTACCACTGCAGCAAAAGCAAATGCTGTCGGCGCATCATAATGCCGACCGGTCATATCTGCCCCGACTCTGAACAGGAACATGACAAGTGCACGCATAGCTGATACTGTACATCCGATCATCAAGATATACATGCACAGAAAAAATATTCCAGCCACCCCTCCAACAGAATATGAACCTGTCAGCCGACGTAACATCCGATACATTCCCAGTCCTACAAAGGAAAGATGCAGCCCTGAAATTGCAAGTATATGCGCAATCCCATTTGCCTGATAAAGCGTTCTTAAATCCTGATCCATAGAGGACTTTTCCCCCAACATCATGGCACTTAATACAGTCCCATCTTCGTCTCCCATCATTCTGATCAATTGCTCTTTCCACTGAAGCCGGAACTTCATAAGCCCAGACCGTAATTTCCATTCTTGTCTATCAATTACAGTCACTTTTTCTGCCCACATCAACCCATGAATATTCCGACACTGATAGTACTGTTTCTGATCAAAATTTCCTGGATTTCTGGCATGTTGAAAAAATGAGACTTCTCCTTCTGCCTGTATGACATTTCCTATATTCACTTGTAAATCGGGATCTATGTATACGATAATCTTAGATTCTTGAAACGATTGTTTCTCATATTGAATAGAATTGTTCTTTAGATATACTGCCTGATATTTATCCTTCTGCTCAAAATAATAGATTTGTCCCTGTAAAGATATTGTATCGCCTTGAGACACAATACATTCAAGCGGTGAAGGACGAAGTTCTTTTACAAACCTCTCTCCTCCAACCGCTATACTCACAGCAACCATCATCAATATTATCAGGCACACACTTAACAATGGCCTGTTTTTCATGACTATTCTTTCTCCTCCACAAGGTTCTGATCTCGTGATAATGGCTTACTAAGATCTACTGTTCCCATGTATGTGATATCAGATTCCCCATTCACCAGAATCTGCACCTGACTGGATGCACCTCCATCAACAATAGAATTAACAATTGCATATATTGTAATTTTAGGATCTATCGTGTAAGTATTATTCAGAAATCCTTCATCAAGATTCACATAACACACATTATCCTTGACCGATACGCCAAGCACCTTGGTTTCCGGCGGAATCACCGGATACAGTCCTTCCCTAGACGGACCCTTCAATAATTGTTCTACTATCAGCTTTTCTATCGATGTATTACTATTATAACGGACACTGATATTTTCTGTTATCAGAGCATTTCCTTGCTCATTGGCAAAATATAGTTTCAGTTCTCCAACCTGGTAAGAATACAACAATGAACCTGTATTCTGCACAAAATCTTCTGCCCGCATATACCCCACTTCTTTACCCAGATTATCAGTTAATGGACTGTTCTCAATAAAAAAGCAGACATACTCTACCTCTGAAAGCTGCGACAAAGTCTGTACCACAGCTGCTTTCAGCAGCACCTCTTTGGCAGCACTCATTTTCTCATAAGTACTGTTAAAATGAATCTCTAATTTTTTATCGGATAACGTCCAGTCTTGTATCTTTAATTTTTCCGGGAACACGCTTTTATATTCTATAGAATCTGGTTCCTTTTGCATCGCATTCAATAAGTTCTGAACCTTTTCCTCCGCATTCTCTCCTTTCATCTCATACTTTTCTTTTACCAAAGCGGTATCTTCTGTATTCACGTAACAGATAAAAGACTCTCCTTCTTCTGGTTCCTTTCCTTTTCTGCATCCTGCCAGAAGTGAAAGACACAGCAGTATGCAAACAATCGTATAGCATCTTTTTCGACTCATATTGCTCTTTCCTCCTGTCCTAAGATACATAAGTCAGCGGAATTCGTATTGTAAATGTCGTTCCCTCTCCCACCTGACTATAAGCCTTAATTGCGCCTCGATGCATCACCACCGCACTTCTTGCAATGGCAAGACCCAACCCAGTTCCACCGATTTCTCTGGAATGGGATTTATCGACACGATAAAACCTTTCAAATATATGTTCCAGCGCCTCTTCAGGGATTCCAATTCCAGAATCGGCAACTTCAATATAACAATTTTTGTGATCCGCGTTCAAAGATACATGAATCCATCCATTCTCTTTATTATACTTAATAGCATTTTCTACAAGATTTGTAATCGCAAGTGACAGTTTCATCTCATCTACTTCAGCGGTTACCGGACGGAAGCTTTCAAATACCACTTCGATATTGCGTGTCGCTGCTATTGGCCGAAGCTGCTTCAGTATTCTTTCTACCAGGGCATTAATATTTTCAGACTTGATATTCAAAGTATTTGCCGTCTTGTCCATCTTCACCAGAGACAGGAGATCATTGATAATCTTATTCTCTCTTTCAATCTCTTCTGACAAATCTCCCATAAATTCCTGATATAGTTCTGCCGGAACATCTTCCTGTGCCAACAACGAATCTGCCAATACCTTCATTGATGTCAGCGGTGTCTTTAATTCATGTGACACATTTGCCACGAATTCATTGCGAGAATCATCCAACACTTTCATTCGTTCTACCATTCTGTTAAATGATTCTGAGATCAATATAGTCTCTGCATAAGTGTTCTCCTGCAGATAATTGTCCTCATATCCATCCGTTACCGCCGCCAAAGAACGACTGATTCTTTGGAATGGCCTCACCATAATGATACCTGCTGCAAAAGCCAACGCCAACAGTACTACAGCAATCGTAAGTTCCAGAATCAAGATTCTTTCATCTAATATCTGCATACTGTCAACAATCGAATCCGTCGATACACTTACAAGCATGACTCCTAATACTTTATCCGATCCCATCTCATAGATTGGAGAAGTCACCTCTATATACCTGTTTTTTGCATCATAATTACTGGTGCCCTTTCCCTGAAAGCACCGGATTACTTCTTCGGATACGATGGTTTTTCCCATATCCATATCATATGTATCTTCTTCAATATGGAACTCTTGATCTATGATCAGAACACGTCCACTATAGATATTAGATAGCTGCACCAGCTCCGTTCTGATCACTTCAGACGCTTCACCAGCCAAGTAATTGGAATTACTCAGTTGATTGCCAAGAATAGTACATTGATTCTGTATCTCTGCAGTTCGTACTTCTACTGCTCTTTTCTCATAACTGCTCAGAATCACCCCTCTCATAATAAGGCCCGGCACAATCCCAGCCAAAAATATCAACAGGGTGATTCGAAAACGCAAGCTCTTAAATACATTCTGTTTAAAATACTTTTTAGCCCCTAAAATAATAACCCACTCCCCATTTTGTATATACGTACTTTGGATCACTTGGATTCATCTCAATCTTCTCCCTAAGCCTACGTATATGTACATCTACTGTTCTTGCATCTCCAGGATATTCATATCCCCATACAATGTTCAACAGATTTTCACGGCTATAGACTTTATTCGGATTCATTGCCAACAATTCCAGAAGATCGAATTCTTTTGCCGTCAGATTAACCTCTTTTTTTCCGATAACCACGCGCCGGCTCTCACAATCAATCGTCATATCACCTTTCACAATAATCTTATCGTTCGCCTTGCTTTGATTACTTTTGCTGACACGACGCATGATTGCTTTGATACGTGCCTTTACTTCCAGAATATTAAATGGCTTCGTTATGTAATCATCTGCGCCATATTCCAATCCCAATATCTTATCCATATCATCACTTCTGGCCGTCAGCATAACAATAGGAACATCTGAAAATTCACGAATCTGCTGGCATACTTCAAATCCATCATGCTTTGGCAGCATAACATCTAATAAAATCATGTCATAGGCATTCTCTCTGGCAAGTTTCAATGCTTCCTCCCCGTCATAAGCACAGTCTACTTCCATTCCATCTTGTTCTAAGCTAAAACGAATTCCTTTTACAATTAATTTTTCATCGTCTACTACCAATACTCTTCTACCCATTCACGCTCTCCCTCGCTAAATCTTTATCTGATCCATAATCTTTTGAAACGTACCTTCTTTAATGCCTTCCACTTCCATTAATTCTTCAATCTTCTGAAAACCGCCATGCTCCTCTCGGTACTGGATAATGGCTGTTGCCTTTGCCTCACCAATTCCATTTAAAGTCTTAAGCTGCTCTTTCGATGCTGTATTCAAATTCACTTTGCCATCTTCTTCTGGATCTGCGCTTTGATTTTCTAAGATTTGCTGTTCTTTTTCTTCTCTGGAAGGAACATATATCTGCTGTCCATCCTCTATCTGCTCCGCCTGATTCAACGCTTCTGCTGATGCTTCATCACTAAGTCCCCCAGCCGCTTCCAATGCCTCATAGATACGGCTGCCTGTATGAAGTCTGTATACTCCTGGATTCACAACCTCGCCACATACATGGACATAGATTGTCTCCTGTTTCTCTTCCGTATCTTCTGTCTCTGCATCTTGCGATGTATCTTCTTTTACTTCTGCCAATTGCACCTGCTCTTTTTCCGCTTCTTTTGAACATCCTGCAAGCAGAAGCAAAACTGCCGCCATAATGATAACTTTTCTTTTTTTCCAGATCTTTCTACGCATAAATTCTCCTTTACAGTCTGTCGTAACTGCAAATACCCCGCATATGCCTAGATAAAGTTATTGTACTATTTCCACTGAAAAATTGCAACTCCAATCAAAGCAATCCCCATGCCGATTACCTTTCTCCACTCAAGTGGTTCTTTCTCTACCCCGAACAATCCCAACAATTCAATAATATACGCAACGATTAACTGAGAGATTACGATCAACAACGCTGCTTTTGCCGGGCCCAGCTGTTCCATGCTCTTGATTACTGTCCATGTAATTCCGGCCCCGATCACACCGCCTAAAAGTACATATTTGGGTTCTACCTTTGCGAGCGTCATTACATTATCCCTGCCCGAGATCAACCATGCCACAAAGCATAATGCAAAAGCACTCAATTGTACCCATCCGTTACTGACCCACATTCCTGTCGTCTTCGTCACCTGTGTATTAAACACGCCTTGTACACTCATTAAAGCCCCTGACAAAAGAGCAATTAAAAAACCAATCATCCGATCTACCTCCTACATTCCTGTAAATAGTATATCCAACGATTGATTTTTTATGTCTACAGCACTTTCTTCAATTTCTCTATCATTTCATCCACATGTTCTTTTTCAATAATCAGTGGCGGAACAAAACGAATTACATCCGCTCCTGCACCGATTACAAGAAGACCTTCCTGCAAAGCAGCATTCGCAATCTCTCCGGTCGGTTTTGTAACCTGAATTCCCTGCATCAGACCTTTGCCCTTTCTTGCTGTCACGCAGTCAGATTCCTGTACCAGAATATCCAACTGTTCTGACAGATATGCTCCAATCTCCTGCACATGGGATACAAGATTCTCCCGTCCAAAGATCTCTACCGTCTTACTGACAGCTGTACATGCCAGTGGATTACCTCCGTATGTTGTGCCATGATCCCCCGGTTCAAGAGAATATTGTGCTACTTCCTCTGTCATAGCAAATGCACCGACAGGAATTCCGCTTCCGATTGCTTTTGCCATGGACATAATATCTGGCTTAATGCCATAAGACTGCCATGCGAACATCGAACCAGTCCGTCCCATGCCACACTGTACTTCATCGCAGATCATCAAAATTCCTTCTTCATCACAGAGCTTACGGATCCCTTTCATGAACTCTTCCGAAGCCACATTGATACCGCCTTCACCTTGTAACGGCTCAAGAATAATTGCACAGGTCTTATCTGTCACAAGCGCTTTCACACTTTCAAGATTATTGTATTCTGCAAATGATACACCAGGAACCAATGGTTCAAACGGCTCTCTGTAAGCATCATGTCCAGTAACAGATACTGCGCCAAAGCTTCTTCCATGAAAAGACTCTTTCATCGCAATGAATTCATAACGCCCTGTTTTTCTCTTATAGGCATATTTTCTTGCAGCTTTTAATGTTCCTTCGACAGCCTCTCCTCCACTATTGGTGAAAAAAATACGATCCATACCTGTTACTCGTTTTAGATCTTCTGCTGCCTTCCCACATGCTGTATGATAATAAAGATTGGATGTATGAAACAGTTGATCTATCTGTGCTTTCAGTGCATCATTCAATTCCTGATTGCCATATCCAAGAGACGATACTGCATAGCCTGCAGCAAAATCCAGATACTTTTTCCCTTCGGTATCATACAGATAGACGCCTTCTCCTTTTTCTAACACAATTGGAAACTGATTATAAGTATGGACCAGTCCATTTTGTGTTGCTTCAATATATTTATTCATATGCTTATTCTCCATAGTAAAATCTTCGATCGCTGTCATTAATAATTGCTGTACCAATACCTTTATTCGTGAATATTTCCAGAAGCAGACAGTGTGGAATCCGTCCATCCAATATATGTACTCTGGACACTCCATGTTCAATTGCATCAATACAATTGTGAAGTTTCGGAAGCATACCGCCTCCCACATATCCGTCATTCATAAGCTTATGTGCTTCGGATACCGTCAATTCTGAGATCAAAGTTGACGGATCTTTTGGATCTTTGTATACACCCTCAATATCCGTCAGAAATGCAAGCTTTTCCGCCCGCATTGCTCTGGCTATCGCACATGCCGCATCATCTGCATTAATATTATAAGTATTGTAATCATCATCCAGGCCGACTGGACATACGATTGGCAGGAAATCCTTCTCCAGCAGATCATACAGAATCGGCGCATTGACTTCTTTTACTTCACCCACAAATCCGATATCTTCTCCTTCTGAATACTTTTTATTCACCGATAAGAGCTTTCCATCTTTTCCACTGATTCCGATTGCTCTGACTCCCAGACTCTCTACCAACTGCACCAGGCTTTTATTTACCTTACCTAATACCATCTCTGCAAGTTCCATAGTTGCCTCATCCGTCACACGAAGTCCATTGACAAATTCTGGCTTCATACCGACCTTGCTGACCCATCTGCTGATCTCTTTTCCTCCTCCATGCACGATAATCGGCTTAAATCCTACCAGTTTCAGAAGAGTCACATCCTGAATCACCTGTGCCTTTAATGCTTCATCTACCATGGCGCTTCCGCCATACTTTACTACGATAATCCTTCGGTTGAACCGTTGAATATACGGAAGTGCTTCTATGAGTACTTCTGCCTTTTCCAGATACTTCTGCATATCTTTGTTCATCTCATCTACTTCCTTTCTATATTGCTGTATCGCCATGATTGCAGCATTATGTTCTTCTGTCATTATATAGCATCACAATTAGCTTCTGTAATCTGCGTTAATCTCAATATATCCATGGGTCAGATCACATCCCCATGCCGTTGCAGAGGCATCACCCATCTTGACATCTGCAATTGCAGTTACTTCAGCTTCTGACAGTATCTTCGTTGCTTCCTCCTCACTGTAATCTACCGCCGTTCCATTTTCAATAATCTGGATCTTGCCGGCCTTGCTCTCAAAGAACAGATCCACTTTTTCCGGATCAAACTGTGCTCCAGAATACCCCATTGCACAAAGGATTCTTCCCCAGTTCGCATCATGTCCTGCAATTGCTGTCTTTGTAAGGTTTGAACAAACGATTGATTTTGCCAGCGTCTTTGCCTGCTCCACACTCTCACAGCCAACGGTTTTTACCTCAAATAAAGCAGTAGCTCCCTCTCCGTCTCCAGCAATCTTTTTGGCCAGATATTCATTGATGGTATGCAGTGCCTCTGCAAAGTTCTTGTAGTCATCACTTCCATATATAATCTCCGGATTCTCAGCCAGTCCATTTGCCAGCAAGATAACGGTATCGTTTGTAGAAGTATCTCCATCTACAGAGATCATATTATAGGTATCGTCCACATCTTCACTCAATGCTTTCTGAAGAGTCTCTTTGGAAATCACTGCATCTGTTGTGATAAATGCAAGCATCGTGCACATATTCGGATGAATCATACCAGATCCTTTTGCCATCCCTCCGATAGTCACCGTCTTTCCTCCGACTTCAATCGTTACTGCCAGCTCTTTTTCACAGGTATCTGTGGTCATAATTGCTTTTGCTGCTTCGGTTCCATTTTCCAAAGTGTCATTCTTCTTTCCTGCCAGAGCATCGATACCAGCCACCAGACGATCGATCGGCATCTGCTTTCCAATGACTCCGGTAGAACCGATCAGAACACCATCTTCCGAGATATTCAGTGCTTTTGCTGCTGCCACTGCCGTATCCTTACAGTATCCAAAGCCTTCCGCACCCGTACAGGCATTGGCAATTCCTGAATTCACGATAACAGCCTGTACTTTTGCGCCACTTTTTACTACCTGCTGGTCCCATTTGACCGGTGCTGCTTTTACAACATTTGTCGTAAATGTTCCTGCAGCCACACATGGTACCTGACTATAGATCATTGCCATATCCGTTCTGTCCTTATACTTGATTCCTGCTGCTGTACTTGCTGCTTCATATCCTTTTGCTGCGGTTACTCCGCCTTCGATCTGTTTCATATTCATCTCTTCCTCTCTTGCTATATTTTTCTTACTGAATAAATGCTGTAATGTTCTCTTCGTTCAAAGTAAAATCATAATAATTCAAGTCCAATCTCTTTGTCCAGCCGATTTCGTTCCAAAATGCATTTCCAATATCATTTTTTGTAAATGCAATCAGAGAAACTTTGTTAATCTTTTCTTTTTTTAATGCCTCCATCGCAAATATGACCATGGACTTTCCGATTCCCCGCATACGATATTCTTCATCCACACACACGTGATACAGACAGCCTCGTCGTCCGTCATGCCCACAAAGGATCGCCCCAACGATTTTACCCTCTTCTTCTGCCACCACACTGGTCGTCGGATTGCGTTGTAAGAAACGTTCGATTCCTTCTCGTGAATCATCGACACTTCGAAGACCAAAGCCATGAATCTTCGTCCAAAGTGCATATACCTGATCGTAATCATCGATTGACATAACTCTTACCATATGTATCTCCCATCTGATTTCATTTTGATATGATTGTTCCATGCCAGAAATGTCTATGGGAACATTGGAACTAGTTCCAGACCTTCACTTTCCGGCAATCCGAACATGAGATTCATATTTTGTACTGCCTGGCCGGCTGCTCCTTTTACCAGGTTATCGATTGCTCCCATCATAATGATACGGTTCGTTCTCGGGTCTATCTTAAAATTAATATCTACATAATTACTTCCCTCCACCCATTTGGTCTCAGGACAGACATCCTTTTCCAGAACACGGATGAACTTCTCATCTTTATAATATTTATCATAAATTGCTTTTACTTCTTCATAAGAAACTTCTTTTTTCAAAGTTGCGTATTCTGTAGCAAGAATTCCTCGATTCATCGGAACCAGATGCGGAGTAAAGTTGATAACGACTTCTTCTCCTGATGCGTATCCCAACTGTTCCTCGATCTCTGGTGTATGTCTGTGAGAGGCAACTCCGTAAGCCTTCATATTCTCATTGACTTCACAGAACAGATTCGGCACCTTAGCCCCTCTTCCTGCTCCCGATGTGCCCGACTTTGCATCCACGATCAATGTATTCATATCAATGATACCTTCTTTTGCCAGCGGATAAGCCGTCAGAATCGAACAGGTTGTGTAACATCCAGGATTTGCAACCAGTCTTGCCTTCTTCACAGCCTCGCGGTTAATCTCACACAGCCCATACACCGCCTCTTCAATAAACTGAGGACTCTTATGTTCAATACCATACCACTTCTCATAAGTTGCCACATCCTTAATACGGAAATCTGCACTCAAGTCTACAATCTTCGTCTTGGAAAGAATCTCCTCATTAATTACAGAAGCACAGAATCCCTGCGGCGTCGCAGTAAAAATCACATCCGCCTGCTCGGCCAACTCTTCCATATTATCATCCAGACACTTCGCATCCACAATCTGAAACATATTCTGGTACACATCCGCATACTTCTTATCTATGTAACTTCTGGAACCATACCACACAATCTTCGCATCCTTATGCCCCATGAGCAATCGAACCAGTTCACCGCCAGCATATCCAGTTGCTCCAATAATTCCAACTTTAATCATATATATTACATCCTTCCCGATTGAATTTTTATAAATTGCACACTTGACAATATTAAACCAATTTACGCAGGTTGTCTAGGTCGGGGACGGGGGTTTTTTCAATTTCCTCCGTCCCAAATTAAATTTGCCGTGTCCCAAATTGTAAGTGCTTGCATAAGTATACATCCAAAATGCATATTATGCAAGCACTTTTCGAGGGTTTTCTTTATTACAATCTTTAGGAACGTATCTGACCATTTTTCTGAATACCTTTTTTGCAAATATTCTCCTTTTTCCTCCGCTTTGCCTTCCTGCTAATTCCCTCTGAATCTGCTGACGACAGTTCCCTCTGAATTCACAACAACAAAAGAAACAGAAGCATATGTTACACTTCTGTTTCTTAATTATAAATGATGTTATCCAAGTTCTTAATGTAAATATCATTCACAATCTTATATAATTGCATATATTATACATTGTTTTTGCATAATATTGCACCCTTTAATCTTTTTATAAATTATTCTTGCATATTTATGTAAAATGGTGTATAGTAATCCTTGCGATTAAGAATGCAGAATTTACTTACGTGTAAAAATATATGTTATTTTAGGAGGATATCTATAATGAAAGAGAAAGTTGTATTAGCCTATTCTGGTGGGCTTGACACCACAGCGGTTATTCCATGGTTAAAGGAAACTTTTGGTTATGAGGTCATCTGTTGCTGTATCAACTGCGGACAGGGCGAAGAATTAGAGGGGTTGGATGAAAGAGCCAAATTATCCGGTGCTTCCAAATTATATATTGAAGATATTGTAGACGATTTCTGCGACAACTATATTGTCCCATGTGTACAGGCACATGCAGTATATGAAAACAAATATCTGTTAGGAACTGCCATGGCACGTCCGGCAATTACAAAACGCCTGGTTGAGATTGCAAGAAAAGAAGGTGCTGTCGCTATCTGTCACGGTGCAACCGGAAAAGGAAATGATCAGATTCGTTTTGAACTTGGTATCCGTGCACTCGCTCCGGACATCAAGATCATTGCTCCATGGAGAATGACAGATCTCTGGACTATGCAGTCTCGTGAAGATGAAATTGCATATTGTAAAGCACACGGTATCGATCTTCCATTTGATGCAAGTCACAGTTACAGCCGCGATCGTAACTTATGGCATATCAGTCATGAAGGTCTGGAACTGGAAGATCCTTCAAAGGAACCAAATTATGAGCATTTACTGGTTCTCAGCGTAACACCAGAAAAAGCACCAGATGAAGGTGAATATGTAACGATGACATTTGAAAAAGGTGTGCCAAAGAGCATCAATGGCGTAGAGATGAAAGTCTCCGACATCATCCGCAAGTTAAATGAACTTGGCGGCAAGCACGGAATTGGCATCTGCGATATCGTAGAGAACCGTGTTGTCGGAATGAAATCTCGTGGCGTATATGAAACTCCTGGTGGAACCATCCTGTATGAAGCTCATCAGCAATTGGAAGAACTGGTATTAGACCGTGCTACATATGAAGTAAAAGAAGAGATGGGTAACAAATTGTCTCAGGTTATCTACGAAGGAAAATGGTTCACACCACTGCGTGAAGCAATTCAGGCATTCATTGAAAGCACACAGGAATATGTAACTGGTGAAGTGAAGTTCAAACTCTACAAAGGAAATATCATTAAAGCCGGAACAACTTCTCCATACTCACTGTACAACGAATCTCTGGCAAGCTTTACAACCGGTGATTTATACGATCATCACGATGCCAGCGGATTCATCAACCTGTTTGGACTTCCATTAAAAGTTCGCGCAATGAAAATGCAAGAATTAGATAAAAATAATAAAAAATAGTAATTTGGGACGGGGGTTTTTTCATTTTCCTCCGTCCCAAATTAAATTTACCCTGTCCCTAATTATATTCTTCGAAGTACTCTTTCGACATTTTCTCCCCAGATCTTATCTAACTGTCGTTCTGTTAATCCGGCTTTTTTTAACGCATCCCACAATCGTTCCATTTGAGAAGCATCTGCAATCTCCTGGACTTCCATACCGTCGAATCCGTCAAAATCCGTACCTATTGCTGGAAATGAGCTTCCTCCTACTCGAATCATATGTAAGATATGTGCGGTCATTTCATTAATTCTGGACTCTTTGGGATTGCCCAGAAATGGTCCGTAAAAATTCAATCCGGCTACGCCACCGCAATTAGCCAGTTCCCGAATCATTTCATCCGTCAGATTTCTTGGATGATTACAGAGTTCTCGACAATTGGAATGGGAAGCCACGACCGGTCCTTTTGCATGCTCCATAACATCCCGAAATGTTCCGTCTGATGCATGGGATACATCTATAATCATTCCCAGTTCTCCCATTCGCTCTACAACTTCTCTTCCAAAATGCGTCAGCCCCTGCCACATACAAGTTGCGTCCTTACTATTGGGATGTCCAATACAATTATTATAATTCCATAAAATCGTTATCAGGCGGACCCCTTCCTTGTAAAGTTTTTCCAGACATTCCATCTTCCCATCTAGAATTCCTCCTTCTTCCACAGTAAGGACAACGGATATTTTATTTTTTTCCACATTCTGTCTAAGTTCCGCATAAGATCTGGCAAATGCGATTTCATCCGAATACTCCTCCAACTGCCTCTTCAGATAAGAGATCATTTCCAGTACATGTTCATACGCTTTTTCATAGCCTCCTATATTTTTATAGTCATCAAAATGTGTAAAGCAGGCAAAAAATTGTGCCTTTGTTCCGGCCTGTTTCATAAAAGGAATGTTAACACTGCAATGATTATCCATCAAATCACCGGTCTGATCGAGATCTATGAGTTTCCATAAAGTATCACAATGCATATCAATAAGTTTCATATCTACTGTCTCCTTCTCATACCTTCATATTACAAGTATACTCTTATTTGCCCCAAAATGAATCCCATTCTGAAAGGAAAATATCTTATGAAACCAATTATTGGAGTCGTCTCTTGTGGATACACTAATAACCGCCAGTTTGTCACCCAGACCTATCTTCAAGCCATCCAGGATGCAGGCGGTATTCCTGTCATCCTCCCTTGCACACAGGCAGAAGAATCTTATTCTTATTACGTGAGAATGTGTGATGGTTTTTTATTCTGCGGAGGTGACGATGTCACGCCCCTTCTTTTTGGAGAGGAATTATTGACCACGCAAGGCAGAACAGACACACAGACAGATCTTTTCCATCTGTCTTTGATGAAATATGTATTATCGTCCCACCTTCCCATCCTTGCTATCTGTCGTGGAATGCAGATTCTGAATATTGCACTCGGAGGCACCATTTTTCAGGATCTGTCTCTGCGCCCGATTTCTTCTCTAAATCACATGCAGCTATCGGAGAACCGAGAAGATACCAGCCATAAGATTACCATTTCATCAAATAGCATACTATATAATATTCTTGGTACTTCTGCTTCTGTTAATAGTTTTCATCATCAGAGTATCCATGTTCTTGGCACGAATCTTAAAATTACAGCCATCGCTTCCGATGGTGTTATAGAAGCTATTGAATCTGTTACTTCTTCTTTCATTATTGGTGTTCAATGGCATCCAGAATGTATGTATCATTCTTTCCAGCCCATGCAGAAATTATTTCTTACATTTGTGGAAAAAGCAAAAAATGCAAAAGATATTCCGTATATTTCCGCTCATCACAGGACACAATAATCAGGAAACCATAGGGAAAAAGGAGGAAACAGATATGGCTGAAATATCAGTACTCGATTTACAGAACCTGCGCCACCTGATCGGCGGATACGACACAAGTCACTGCAAAATGCAGGATTATGCTTCTCAGGCAAAAGACCCTGAAGTAAAAAAACTTTTTCAGGATGCTGCCGATTCTGCCATGAAAAATAAGCAGGACTTGATGAAATTCTTATAGGAGGTAATAAGAGATGTTAGATGAAAAGACAATGGTGAGTGACGCTTTGGCTGGCGTCAACGGCGAGCTTGTCCGCTATGGAGAAATGATTTCCCAGACAGAAAACCAAGAATTAAAGCAATGCCTGAAGCAGATCCGCAATCAGTGTGAAATGTCACAGGAAAAGCTCTATCAGGTAGCAAGAGAAAAAAGTTATTATGTCCCTGCTCAAAAAGCTTCACAGCAGGAAATCAATCATGTCAAATCAGTATTGACCGGACTTTCCATGAAATAGCAAAAATAAAAAGTCTTACCATAAACAAGGCGCTGTCAGAAAACAGAGAGGATATCTCTGACTGACAGCGCCTTGTTTATGAAATAATCCCAGGATGTTTATGCTTCCTGTTCTCCCTGGATATTCTCGCTCTTAATACGTCCCTTCTCTACATTTGGAAGAATGAAATTCTGATAAGCATATTCCCAGAGAGTCTCTGACCCCTCGGCAGTATTCTGGTTTCTTTTCATAATCTGTTCCAGATGCACTCCATGCTCTACCCAGGCTTTTCCATCGGTTGCATCGTTGAGCATCACCGGCTGCAGATTATCCATCGTTCGTGCAAAACGGGCTTCCTTCGTCTCTCTTGCTTCAAATTCTTCCCATATCTTTTTGAATTTTTCACCCTGATCAGGCGGCAGCAACCCAAAGATTCGTTCTGCCGCTTTCTGTTCACGTTCCTTCTGTGTCTTCTTCGCCTCTTCATCGTAAGCATACGTATCGCCGGCATCAATCTCGACAATATCATGGATCAAAAGCATGGTGACCGTCTTAAGCACATCAATCTCTTCATTGGCATATTCACTGAGCAGAATCGTCATGATTGCCATATGCCATGCATGTTCCGCATCATTTTCCTTGCGCTTGCCATCCGACAGATAGGTCTGACGGCCGATAAATTTCTCTTTGTCAATCTCACGTATAAATTCAAATTGTTGTTCCAGACGATCCATCTCTCATTCCTCCATTATCCTGACCAAACACTTCTATCTTAGGCACTTCTCTCAAACTGCGAATTGTAAAGCTCTGCATAGAAACCATTTTGAGCCAGCAGTTCTTCATGATTGCCCTGTTCTATGATATCTCCATCCTTCATGACCAGTATCAGATCCGCATCCCGAATCGTAGACAGACGGTGTGCAATAATAAAACTTGTTCTTCCACGCATCAGGTTATCCATCGCTTTCTGGATTCTTACTTCTGTACGTGTATCTACAGAACTGGTCGCTTCATCCAGAATCAGGATCTTTGGATCTGCCAGAATTGCCCTCGCAATGGTCAAAAGCTGCTTCTGTCCCTGAGACACATTACTTGCTTCTTCATTCAATTCCATATTGTAGCCACCCGGCAGCGTCTGAACGAACCGGTGTACATATGCCGCATTGGCTGCTTCTACCACTTCTTCATGAGTTGCATCCAGCTTCCCATAACGGATATTCTCTTCAATACTACCCTTAAACAGCCAAGTATCCTGCAATACCATTCCGAACATCTGTCGCAATTCACTTCTGTTAAAATCACGGATATCGTGCCCGTCAACTTTGATAGAGCCACTGTTCACATCATAGAATCTCATCAATAATTTTACCATAGTTGTCTTTCCGGCGCCAGTCGGTCCCACAATTGCAATCTTCTGTCCCGGTTCGACTTTTGCGCTGAAATCCTTAATGATCGTATGATCCGGATTGTATCCGAATTTTACATGGTCAAATTCCACCCGGCCTTCCAGACCTTCTACAGATACAGCATTTGGAACTGTCTGATCTTCTTCTGGTTCCTCCAAAAATTCAAACACACGCTCAGAAGCTGCTGCCGTTGACTGCAGCATATTTGCTACCTGTGCCACCTGTTGAATTGGTTGTGTGAAGTTACGTACATATTGGATAAATGACTGAATATCACCAACCTCAATGGCATTTTTCATTGCCAGATATCCGCCCAGAATAACGACCGCTACATATCCAAGATTACCGACAAACTGCATGATCGGCATCATCATTCCTGACAAGAACTGTGACTTCCAGGCTGACTGGCACAGGATATCATTATCCTTATCAAAAGCAGCGATTACGTCATCCTCTTTATTGAATGCCTTCACAATATTGTGTCCGCCATAGACCTCTTCCACCTGTCCATTGACATGCCCCAGGTACTCCTGCTGCCTCATGAAATATTTCTGAGAGCGCTTAACGATTACAGAGATCAATCCCATAGACACCGGCAAAATCAAGATTGCAATCACCGTCATTATTGGACTGATACTTAACATCATGACCAGAACTCCTATGATGGTTGTTACAGATGTGATGACCTGTGTTGCACTTTGGTTAAGGCTCTGACTTAACGTATCTACATCATTGGTAATACGAGATAATATCTCTCCATGAGTCATCTTATCAAAATAATTCATCGGGAGCCGATTAATTTTCTCAGAGATTTCTTTTCTTAAACGATAAGTTAACTTCTGTGACACTCCCGTCATAATGTATCCCTGGATAAAGGAAAATAATGCACTACAGATATACAGACATAATAATGTCAGCAATATTCTGGCAATTTTATCAAAATCAATTCCACTTCCTCCGGATATCTTTCCAACCAGACCATTAAAAATCTCTGTGGTCGCTTTTCCAAGAACCTTTGGACCTACAATATTAAATATCGTACTTCCAATGGCAAATAAAATCACAAAAAGCAATGCAATCTTATACCGCCCGAGGTAGGTCATCAATTTTCCCATTGTTCCTTTAAAATCTTTGGCCTTTTCCCCCGGCATATTGCCGTGGCCAGGTCCATGTCCATGTCCCATGCCTTTTGCCATATTAACCTACCTCCTTCATATCTTCTTCCAGTTCTTTTTCTGACAACTGGGAAGATGCAATCTGATAATAAGTGTCACAGTTTTTCAATAACTCTTTATGCGTTCCTTTGCCCACAATCTTTCCATCATCCAATACAATAATCTGTTCCGCATGCAAAATAGTACTGATTCTCTGTGCAACGATCATTACTGTACTGTCTTCCGTCTTTTCTTTTAATGCAGCACGTAAGGTTACGTCCGTTTTATAATCTAACGCAGAAAAACTATCATCAAAGATATAGACATCCGGATGTTTCGCAATTGCTCTGGCAATGGATAGTCTCTGCTTCTGTCCACCGGATACATTGGAGCCTCCCTGTGAGATCGGACTATGATACTTCTTTTTCTTCGTATCGATAAACTCGGTTGCCTGTGCAATCTCTGCCGCTTCTTTCATCTCATCCTCTGTTCCTTCGGAATTTCCATACATAATATTGGACGCAATATCACCAGAAAAAAGAATACCCTTCTGTGGGACATATCCCAGCTTATCACGCAGATTATGCTGCGTGATATCACGGATATCTTCCCCGTCAATTGTAATCTTTCCTTCTGTCACATCATAGAACCTTGGAATCAAATTTACCAATGTTGACTTCCCACATCCGGTACTTCCGATAAACGCAGTTGTCTGCCCTGGCTTCGCGGTAAATGTAATGTCCTGAAGAACATCTTCTTCTGCCCCTGGATACCGGAAAGAAACATGCTCGAAAGTAACCTCTCCTTTTCCGTCTTCTGGCAGACTCTGAGGCTGATCAGGATCCAGAATTGATGCATCACTGGTCAGGACTTCATCCACACGATCGGCAGAGACAGCTGCTCTCGGCAGCATAACAGATATCATACATATCATCAGGAAAGACATGATAATCTGCATCGTGTACTGAATAAACGCCATCATATCTCCCACCTGCATGTTCCCGTCATTGATACTGTGACCGCCAGTCCATACGATCAAGATAGAAATACAGTTCATGATCAGCATCATCAATGGCATCATAAAGGTCATGGCTCTATTTACAAACAGGTTAATTCTGGTCAGATCTTTATTCGCTTTATCAAATCGCTGCTCTTCATATTTTTCTGTACTGAAAGCACGAATGACTGAAAGGCCTGTTAAAATCTCACGACTGACCAGATTCAACCGGTCTACCATATTCTGTACAATTCTGAACTTTGGCATTACAACGATGAATAATACGCTGACGACCATTAAGATCAAGATAACTGCAAGTGCTATAATCCAGGACATATCAACGTTGGTATTAAACACTTTCCAGACGCCTCCAAGCGCCATGATCGGAGCATACAGGACCATCCTGAGAATCATAACTGTCAGCATCTGAATCTGCTGAATATCATTCGTACTTCTCGTAATCAGAGATGCTGTCGAAAACTTGTCAAACTCACTGTTGGAGAATCCGACTACTTTACGGAAGACGTCTCTTCGAAGTCCACGGCCGATCTTTGCACCCACAAGCGAAGCCAACAGACCAACAATAATACTTGCTGCCATTCCCAACGCTGCCAGCGCAAGCATTTTTCCTCCTGTAATCAAAATATACTTCTTCTCTAAAGCATCTGTATCAATTCCTACATTTTCATAAGCATGCTTAATATACACTGCTGCCGTCTGTTCAACCATAGAGTCCGGCATGGAATCCAACTGACTCTCTATCTCATCTATGACCGAATCTCTCTGTTCCTCTTCCATCATACCGAAGAGATCATAGATGGACATCTGACTTATATCAGGTACCTGCTGCATCTGCTCTTCCATCTGACTCTTCATCTGCTCTTCCATCTGTTTTGTGGTGTCACTTCCCGAGTCAAAGCCTTCGGTCAAAAGCATCGGTTTCCCAAGAATTGCTGCCAGATCATCCATTTTCCTATTATTATCTTCTACCGATTCTTTCAATTCCAGTACAGTTCCGTCATAATCATAATCCTGCTCACTCTTTTCATAAGAATTTTTCACTGTCTCCTGATCATCAGAATGCACGAACAGAAGCAAATGATTCAAGTCCTCTTCTGCAATCGTCAAAGGAACTTTCTCATCAACACCACTTTGTTGAATTCCTATATTGACAATATCAGATGTGTATGTCGGCAAAGACAGATCACAGTACGCCTGTACAACTAATACACACAACACAGCGAAAACAACACCTGCATATGGTTTTAAGAATTTTATTAATTTGCGCATATCTTACCTTTCCTTTCAACTAGTATTTTCTATTCAAGTCTGCAATCATGCGGCATCGGGGGACGCGTCTTTTCCATGACTGTTTTGATGTCCATACCCTTAAACTCTCTGGAATCGAGAAGATTCTGCCTCATTTCCATAAGAAGCCGACGGAGGAGCATCCTCTCTTCCGGAGAAATTCCATGATATACAATGTCTTCCATGCCAGTCAGTACATGCTTTAATTCCTCTATACATTCTCTTCCCCGATCAGATAACTGAATCTGAATAACCCTTTGGTCTTTTGCGTCCGGTTTCTTCAAAATCAGCCCCTGGTCCTCTAACTTTCTCAACGCAACCGTCATAGAAGGCGGTGTAATTCCAATCTTCTCTGCCAATTGCCGTTGAGACATCTTCCCCTCACAATACAGAACAAACAAGATTCCTGCCTGATTTGGCTTGACACCCAGCGCTTCCATACCTTTCATCGCCCGATATCGACTGATATGTGCTACCTGATGCAATAATATAAAAATAGAAGCATCCTCAAATTTTTCCATACTGCACCTCCTCATATATTCATAAAACAAATCTAAAATTAATTAGATATCTAACGGATATATTAGGCATTATAGATATATATGTCAATACTTTTATATTTATTTAAGAATTATTATGGGAAATTTTACAAAAGAATAGTTAGATAATTTAAGAATAGGGGACGGAGGAAAATGAAAAAACCCCCCCGTCCCCAACTATTACAGTGTGTCGGAATCAAGAACGATTGTGAATGGACCGTCGTTTACAAGGCTGACTTTCATATCTGCTCCGAACTGACCTCTTTCTACCACGTTTACCTGCTCTTTGCATTTTGCGATGATGTATTCGTACATATCGGATGCCATGTCAGGTGCGCCTGCTTCGATGAAACTTGGGCGATTGCCTTTTTTACAATTAGCGTATAATGTGAACTGGGAGATCAAAAGTAACTCTCCACCTACCGCCTCTAAAGACAGATTGGTCTTTCCCTGTTCGTCTTCGAAGATTCGAAGTCCAAGCATCTTTTTTACCATCTTATCGGCAATTTCTTTTGTATCTGAATCACTTACGCCGATCAATACCATAAAGCCTTTCCCTATCTTGCCAAGTACTTTTCCATCCACCTTGACTTCACTTTCACTCACCCTTTGTATTACAAATCTCATATTTTTAAACCTCCTGTCATAATGCAAACATTGTTTTGCAGATGTTTTTTGCTGTTTTGGTCACAAATAATCGTTCCATAACGGTTCGTGCAGATTCTTTACTTTCCTGAATTTTGGACAATCTGTCTCATATTCTATCATCCGCATAATCAATTCATGGTTATTCATTTTTCGCCATCTCCTTATCTTTTTTGTCCGGCAGCTGTGCAAGAATAATTGCAGCAAACATCAGAATACATCCGATGGACTCACGGACGGACAGCTTCTCTCCAAGTATCACCCATCCGGCCAATACTGAAAAACAAGACTCCAGACTCAGGATCAGGGATGCAATTGCGGGGTTTACATTCTTCTGTCCGATGATCTGCAGCGTATATGCCACACCACAAGACAAGACTCCAGCATAAAGCAATGGCCATGCAGCATCAACAATCGCTCCCATTCTTGGTGTCTCCAGCAAAAACATAAAAGGCAATGATATGATTCCACAGACCAGGAATTGAATGCAAGACATCTTCACACCTTCCACTTTCGGCGAAAAATAATCAATGACCAGAATATGAAGTGAAAATACCAGCGCGCATGCAAAGAGGAAAATATCTCCTTTTCCAATTGTAAATTTCTCTGTAATGCACAGAAAATATAGTCCTGCCAGTGCAAGTATAACTGCCGTCCATACTTTCCATCCTGTCTTTTTTCCAAGAAAGATTCCTAACACCGGAACAAATACAATATAAAATGCTGTGATAAATCCAGCTTTTCCTGCTGTTGTATACTGGATACCCACCTGTTGCAGACTGCTGGCGGCAAATAAAAGTACTCCACAGGAAATACCACCGATCAGTAGATCTTTCCTGTTTCTTTCTTCTGTCACAGGTTCTGACTTATCATTTAATTTTTGTAAGAGCCAGATACATGGAATCAGAGCTACACCTCCAATCAGGCTGCGGACTCCGTTAAATGTAAATGGTCCCAGATAATCCATTCCTACACTCTGGGCCACAAAAGCGGTTCCCCATATAAATGCCGTTAATATCAGCATAAATGCATTTTTTGGTCTCATACGTGCACCTCATCTTATGTCATTCTTTTCTTGTAGATTGCCTCTGTCCGAAGTTTCAGGACAGACGACATTCGTATTATAGCATATTTATCCAATTCCGTGTATAATAAATAATAATCCGATAATCTTCTCTGGGAGAAACATATGCAGAAACACAAAAACATCTTTTTTTATTGCGGCCTTCTTATGCTTTTCAGTGAGGTCTGGAAACAATGGTGCCTCACTTACATACTAAATAACGGACATTATAACTGGTGGTATTTTCCATTTCAATTATGCAGCATTCCTATGTACATCTGCCTGATACTGCCCTGGATCAGATCACCTCAGATATATGATGCTTTTCTTACTTTCTTAATGGACTTTGGGATGTTGGGAGGCATCTTTGCTTTTTGTGATACAAGCGGAATGTATTATCACTATCCTCCATTGACCATTCATTCTTTTGCATGGCATGTTCTTTTGATTATTCTTGGCCTTTATGCAGGATTTACAATAGGCAAGAACATTTCCATACGAAATTATCTGAAAAGCGCAGGTATCTATCTAATCTGCTGCGTAGTCGCAACAATATGGAACCTTCTTTTTCATCCATACGGCAATATCAATATGTTCTATATCAGCCCGTATTATATAATGGCGCAAAAGGTGTTCTGCAAGCTGGCATTGATTCTTGGAAATAACGCTGGAATCGCAATCTACATTGCCTCTACACTTTTTGGTGCATGGATTTTTCATTGTATATGGATGTTTCTAAAAAGGGGATTGAAAATTTCAGTCAATTCATTATTCTGATAGTAAGGAATGACTCATCTGGTCAATCAAATCTAACAATAAGGAAAACATATTATGAACGAAAAATTCTTTTCCCTGCCGGAAGAAAAACAATTGCAGATTATTAACGCTGCTACGGAAGTATTTGCAAAATATGATTATAAACATGCTTCCACGGATTTAATTGTTTCCAAAGCAGGGATCTCCAAAGGTTTATTATTTTACTATTTTCATAACAAAAAAGAACTCTATCTTTATCTATTCACTTACTTGACTCAGATAATCACGCAACAGGTCGTTGACAATGATTTTACAAAAATTACCGACTTTTTTGAACTTCTGGAATATTCCGCCAATAAAAAGGCAGAAATCCTGCAAAAGAATCCTTATGTTCTTGATTTCGCAGTAAAATCTTTCTACTCCGAGAAAGAAGAAGTCTCAGATAAGCTTCAGGATCTCAATTATGGACAACAGGATGCTATTTTCCAGCAATATCTTGGACATGTAGATACTTTCAAGTTCAAGGATAATTGTAATTTTTACGACATCTTCAAGATGCTGGTCTGGATGACCGATGGTTATCTTCACGAGCTTCGCGTCATGAAAAAAACACTGGATGTTGCAGAGCTGAAAGCTGAATTCCACAAATGGGTCACCATGTTCCGAAAATTATTTTACAAGGAGGAATACCTATGAAAAATATAATCGAAATAGATCACATCACGAAAGATTATGGCAATGGACGTGGTGTGTTCGATATCAGTTTCCAAGTAAAAAAAGGAGAAGTGCTCGGATTCCTGGGACCTAACGGTGCCGGCAAGACTACCACGATCCGCCAGCTAATGGGATTCCTCAGACCAGACAGCGGAAGTGTACAGATCCTTGGCATGGATTGCTTCCATGATGCACATAAAATCGCCGGTTCACTCGGCTATCTTCCCGGTGAGATCGCGTTCATTGATGCTATGACCGGCATAAAGTTCATCCGGTTCATCGCAAATATGAAGGGAATGAAAGATCTTGGCCGTGCGCCAGAATTAATGGAGCGTTTTGAGTTGAATCCTTCTGCAAAGATTAAAAAGATGTCCAAGGGGACCAAACAAAAGATCGGCATCATATGTGCATTTATGCAAGACCCTGATATTCTACTTCTCGACGAACCAACCAGCGGTCTTGACCCTTTGATGCAAAATGAATTCATAGACTTGATACTAGAAGAGAAAGAAAGAGGAAAAACCATCCTCCTGTCTTCCCACATTTTCGAAGAAGTCGAACGAACCTGTGATCGCGCTGCTATCATCCGTGAAGGAAAGCTGGCTGCTGTGGAAAATATAGACGCCTTACGCCAGAACAAGCAAAAAATCGTAGAAGTACATTTCCCGACTGTTGAGATTGCCAAAGCATTTGCTAAATCCATGCCTTCTTCTATGCAAAAAGGCAGCATTGTTTCCGTAAAGATAAAAGGAAACATGGATGACTTTATTAAACAAGTTGCCAATTATCCTGTCACCGACCTGGATATCAAGGCTCAGACCCTAGAAGAAATATTCATGCATTTTTATGGAGGAACTACAGATGATCAATAAAACATTATTTCGAAAAGAATTCAAAGCCAATTACATATTGCTTCTTATCTTTCTTGGCATCCTCACCATGTATTCTTGCATGATCGTTTCCATGTTTGATCCGAAACTTGGGGACAGTCTCCAGGCCATGGCAGACAGCATGCCTGAGATCTTCGCTGCTTTTGGAATGGCAGATGCCGGAACGACACTGTTAGAGTTTGTCACCAATTACCTCTATGGAATGCTGTTCATTGCATTTCCGGGTGTATTCATCATTCTCTTGTCCAACCGGCTTATTGCCCGATATGTAGACAATGGCTCCATGGCTTACCTGCTTGCCATACCACGTAAACGCAGCCAGCTCGCAATTACACAGGCAATCTTCATGGGATTCTGCCTGTTGATCATGGCAGTATACGTAACCAGCCTGATCATCATCGAAAGCGAATTATTATTCCCAAAAGAACTGGAAATTCATGCATTTCTACGCATAAACATCGGACTATTCGGGCTGTTCCTGTTCCTCGGAGGCATCTGCTTTTTCTTCTCCTGCTTCTTCAACGAAAGCAAATACTGTACCGGAGCCAGCGCAGGAATCGTTATCTACTCCATCCTGATCCAGATGATCTCTCAGGTAGGAGACAAATTCGAAAATCTAAAATATGTCACACCACTGACCTTATTCGACACCGACGGACTGGCACAATCCGCCTCCAAGGCCTGGGTAGGATGCGGAATATTATATATAATCGGAATCCTGGCATTTTTGATGGGAATACGTGTCTTTAGCCATAAAAATCTTTCTATTTGACAAAAAGGTACAGGGCAAAAGTAAAAAGGGGACGTAGTATTTTGCAAAAATACTACGTCCCCTTTTTACCATTTTACTTCCCTAACCATCTTGTTGCACAATGTGCCATACAGGCGGCGCCGATCGGGCACACATCTTCATTGAACTGTACCTTTGGATTATGAGCAGGGCTTTCTCCTCTTTCATCCAGATATCCTGCGGAAAGATACATGAATGCACTTGGTACTTTTTCTGCAATGGATGCGAAATCTTCGGACGCACTTGCGGATATATTCGGATATGGCGTCAAGCCTGGAATCTCTAATTCTTTCATATATTCAACGATTTCTTCTGTAAATTGTGGATCACAGATCAGTGGTGCAACTTCGGAGATCATTTCAATCTCGGCGGTTCCACTGTATACTTCTGCCGTTTTTACCGTGACTTCTTTCATTCTTCGTACCAGCAATTCTCTGGCATCCGGATCATTTGTACGGATAGTTCCCTGAAGGATTGCTGTATCTGGAATGATATTAGCAGCTGTTCCTGCCTCAAAATTTCCGATCGTCATGACACAGGATTTGGACGGATCCGCCTCTCTTGCCATCAGGGCTTCCAATGCAAGATAGACATGCACGCCGATATTAATCGGGTCAATTGAATTCTGTGGATATGCACCGTGTGCACCTTTTCCATGTATCGTGATCTTAAATCCATCTACAGAATACATCATGGTTCCTGTGCTGTTATACATGAATATCCCGACCGGCATCTTCCCTGGTGATACGTGATAGGCAAGAGCCGCATCTACTGGAGGATTCTCCAGGATTCCATGTTCAATCATGTCTTTACTTCCTTCAAATGTCTCCTCAGCCGGCTGGAACATGAACTTAACCGTACCTTTTAGTTCAGATTCATTTTCCTTCAGCATTTTTGCCGCTGTAAGAAGCATTGCCGCATGAAAATCATGCCCACATGCATGTACTTTCCCTGTGTTACATGCAAATGAAAGGCCGCTTTCCTCCGGCATCGGCAATGCATCCATGTCTGCACGGAGCAGAAGAACTTTCCCACCTTTTCCCAATGTGGCCGTCACCCCATGACCACATTCCTTCGGCTCCAAGCCATATTCTCTAAGTTTTTCCATGACATATGCCTTTGCTTTTGGCATATCCAGTCCTACTTCCGCATTTTCATGAAAGTAACGCCGATTCTCAATCGTTTCTTCTTTTAATTCCTTTGCTCTTTCATAATAATTCATAATTCTGCATCTCCTTTTATTTATTTGTTATTCCACAAAAATAATTTTTTAATCTTCCTCTATTCTTTCTATTTTAAATACATTCAGTGTATCCACATCTGGACATGCAAATACTGCAGTTCCTTTTTCCTGCCCCGGGATCTCGCCCCCATATCTGAGAATATCAATATATGGAAACGCCACATGCATAGCCATCGGGCATAGATTGCCCCGTTCCGTATCAAAATCGAAACTTTCCCCAATCTCATGACCTCTATGGCATCCTTTCGGTCCTTTTCGGTCTATCAATGTGATCTTTATTTTCGGTCGCCTCATCAATCAAGCACCTCCAGATAATTTTCCACAGGGATTCCCTTATATTTATCAGCATTATCCTGATTTCTTTTTATCAATTCCCTTACCGCATCCATGGCATTTCTTGTACTGTCCACAAGCCTATTTCCCGAAAGTACTTTCCCTATCAAAATAGATGAAAATATATCTCCTGTTCCCGGAAATCTTACCGGAATAATGTCAAATGGAAGAACAAATTTTTCATCCAGTTCATGGTCATACCCAATGACCACATCCCTTCCATCCAAACGCGCACTCGTTATAATCACAGATTTTGCACCCATTATCCGCAATCTCTCGACCAATTCATCCGCTTCTTCCTTTGTCAAATCCTGTGAATGATATTGCATTTTGGCCAGATAAACCGCTTCCGTATAATTCGGCACAATATAATCCGCAACCTTTACCAGCTCTCGCATATGCGAAATTGTCTCCTGTGATACACCATTATACAGTTTCCCTTCATCTCCCATAATCGGATCTACAAATATCAACGTCCCATTCTCAGATTTCTTTCGACAATAGTCAGCAATCATCTTCGCCTGAACTTCCGAAACAATAAAGCCCGTCGCAATCGCGTCAAACTGGAACCCCAAATCATCCCACACACTAATCGTATTCTTCATATAATCCGTCGTTTCCAAAATATCAAATTTCCCATAATCCAACGTGTTCGAAACCAACGCTGTAGGAAGATTATAAATCTGATGCCCCATATGCGACAATACCGGTATCATTGCCGATAACGCAACCTTCCCATAACCAGCCAAATCATTAATCAACAATATCTGCTTACTCAGCATATATCCTCCACTTCACATATTCAATAAAAATCCCAATTCTAAATACAATAATCATAACACATTCTCTTGATTATGGCTTAAAATATTTCAAAAAGGTACAGGGCATTTTTCAAATGGGGACGTAGTATTTTTTAATTTTACTACGTCCCCATTTTAGTGTAAAATATAGTAAATGATTTTTAAAAGGGGTGTTTTTCACTATGAATCCTACCGTGAGTATTATTGTTCCTGTATATAATGCTGAAAATACGCTTTCGCGCTGTGTCGACAGTATTCTTCATCAGGAGTACACTGATTTTGAGCTTTTGCTTGTGGATGATGGCAGTTCGGATTCTTCTGGTGCCATCTGTGATCGATATGCTTCTTTGGACTCTCGTGTCCATGTTATTCACAAGGAAAACAGCGGGGTCTCTGATTCCAGAAATATGGCTTTGGACCATGCAAGGGGAACTTATCTCCAATTTCTGGACAGTGATGACTGGATTACGCCGAATGCGACGGATCTTTTGGTGCAGACTGCCGAATATTATCATTGTGACATGGTTATCTCTGATTTTTACCGTGTTATTGGGGAGCGTGTCTCTCACAAGGGGGATATTGAGGATGACTGTGTTCTGACTCAGGAGGAATTTGCCACACATATGATGGAAAATCCGGCTGATTTCTATTATGGTGTGCTGTGGAATAAGTTGTTTCGCCGTGATATTGTGGAAAAATATCACCTTCGCATGAACCCTGATATCAGCTGGTGTGAGGACTTTATGTTTAATCTGGAATATATCCGACACGCCGATGTTTTTTATGCACTTCAGGTACCGATCTATTATTATGTAAAGACAAAGGGTTCGCTGGCAAGTCAGGGCATGAATATTACGAAAACGATTAAAATGAAGCTTATGGTATTTGAATATTATAATAATTTCTATAAGCATGTATTAGATGAGGAAGATTATGAGAAAAACCGCCTGCAGGTCTATCATTTTCTGATCGATGCTGCCAAAGACGGAGCCGTGCCGCCTTCTATTATGCCCAATTCTCAAAAGCTTGGTGAAGAGCGCAGCCGTATCTCTGAAGCTGCTCTTTGCGGAGAGGGATTTCTTATGGATGAATATCGCAACCGCAAGCTTCTGGATTATTATCTGGAACCTGTCGCCCACAAAAATGATCTGACTCTGGATGAAACACGTCTGCTTCTCTTTTTGAATCAGCCACACCAGAGCAGTAACCGCCGGGAACTTGCAGATTTTGTAAATATCACTACAAGGAATCTAAATATGCTGCTTCAAAAACTTACTTCTAAAGGATTCATAAAGATTGAGAATAAACGAAGCCAAAAGCAGTTAAATATCCTGTTTCTTCCTGCTGCCACACCGATTTTGAATGAACTCGCAGCCGCACAGAATAACTATGATCAGGCACGGTTTACAGATTTTACCGATGAAGAACTTATCCAATACGCATATTTTACGGAAAAGATCAAACAGAATACACAGAAAATCCTTTAATATCACTGTAAAGCTCAGTTTTGCCAGGCATCTGTCTGGCTCTTCTCCTATAATAAATACGTAATAAGCACGGACAAATTGAACGCACAATTAAGGGCAGGATATCCAAAAGCTGGAATCCTGCCCTGTCTGTAATCTACTGCTCTGATGCTTATTCAATTCCCAGAACTTTATAATCCTGGTCTTCTACCGTCTTCTTTAACACATCATCGGCCAGTTCGGCATTTAATGTTACCACAGCCGTCCCTGCTTCATGACTTACTGCTGCTTCAGCCACCTCAGGCAGAGCCTCCAGACACTTCTTTACTCTTGCCTCACAGTGTCCACACATCATTCCTTCGATTTTCATTGTCTTTTTCATTATAATTTCCTCCTGTCTCTTTTTTGATTTTCTTTTTTTATCTTTTTTTGCATCATGCATATCAAACCAATTCAGCCGCAGTGCATTGGTCACCACACAGAAACTCGACAGACTCATTGCTGCTGCGCCGAACATTGGATTCAATTTTAATCCGAACAGCGGATACCACACACCGGCTGCCAGCGGAATCCCAATCACATTGTAGAAAAATGCCCAGAACAGATTCTCATGAATATTGTGAAGAGTTGCCCTGCTTAAACGGATTGCTGCCGGCACATCACTTAACCTGCTCTTCATCAATACTACATCTGCAGCATCAATGGCTATATCCGTTCCTGCCCCAATGGCAATTCCGATATCCGCCCGTGTCAGTGCAGGTGCATCGTTGATTCCATCACCGACCATAGCAACCTTGCCTTTTTTCTTCAGCTTGCGTATCACGCTTTCTTTTCCTTTCGGAAGGACACCGGCAATCACTTCATCCACACCAGCCTGCTTTCCAATCGCCTGTGCAGTCCTTTCGTTATCTCCCGTCAGCATAACTACATGAATCCCCATGTTCTGTAATTCTTTTACTGCCTGAGGGCTGTCTTCCTTGATTACATCAGCTACCGCAATGATTCCCACAAGCCGACCATTTTGACTGAAGAACAAAGGCGTCTTTCCTTCTTGTGACAACGCCTCTGCCTGATGCTGTAACTCTTCCGGTATCGTTCCATTTGCACAAACATACTCCAGATTACCGCCACACAATACATCCTCTCCCAATTTTCCTGACAGCCCATTTCCCGGCACCGCCTGAAATTCTGTAACTTCTTTCTCTGTAAGATGCTTTTCTTCTGCCAACGCAAGAATAGCTTTTGCCAGAGGATGTTCACTTTTTCTTTCTAATGCATATGCCATTCGAAGCAGATCTTCTTCTAATATGTCTACTGGAATAATGTCCGTAACTTTCGGCTCTCCACTGGTAATAGTTCCGGTCTTATCCAAGGCCACAATCTGCATCTTTCCAGTCTCCTCCAGTGAAACTGCCGTCTTAAACATAATCCCATTTCTGGCACCCATTCCATTTCCGACCATGATTGCAACTGGTGTCGCAAGCCCCAATGCACATGGACAGCTGATGACCAGAACAGAAATCCCTCTTGCCAGTGCAAACCCAACACTCTGTCCGGCAAATAACCAGATCACAATGGTAACAACAGCAATTGAAATAACTGCCGGAACAAACACACCCGATACTCTGTCCGCCACTTTGGCAATCGGGGCCTTTGTAGCCGCAGCATCACTGACCATCTGGATGATCTGCGATAAAGTAGTATCCTCTCCAACCCTCGAAGCCTCACATTTTAAGAATCCAGACTGATTCAATGTAGCGGCTGATACCGAATCGCCAGACGATTTATCCACCGGAATACTCTCTCCTGTCAAAGCCGACTCGTTGACCGCACTGCTTCCTTCTATGACAATTCCATCCACCGGAATATTTTCTCCCGGCCGGACTACAAAGAGATCCCCTTTCCTCACCTGCTCAATCGCCACACTCTGTTCGATTCCTTCCCGGATTACCACTGCTGTCTTTGGCGCCAGCTTCATCAGACTCCTAAGAGCATCCGTCGTCTTCCCTTTGGAATGGGCCTCCAGCATCTTTCCCACAGTAATTAATGTCAATATCATTGCTGCCGATTCAAAATAAAATTCATGCATATAAGACATGACAACCTCCATGTCCATTCGCATCTGGGCATCTGTCATGGCAAATAATGCATAGGTACTGTAGATGTAAGAAGCGCTTGCTCCTAACGCTACCAGTGTGTCCATATTCGGCGCTTTATGCCACAGACTTCGAAATCCGCTGATAAAAAACTTCTGATTGATAATCATAATCGTAGTTGTAAGCAGGAGTTGAATCAACCCCATCGCCACATGATTTCCTTCCATAAAAGCCGGAAGCGGCCAGTTCCACATCATATGTCCCATGGAAACATACATTAGAGGAATCAGAAAACATAATGATGCGATCAATCGCTTCTTTAATATCGGGGTTTCCTTGTCTATGAGAAGTTCCTCATCCGCCATGCCTGATGAAGACTGTTCCTTTGATCCGCCTGCTCCTTTTTCAGAAGCTCCATACCCGGCTTCTTCCACAGCAGCGATGACAGCAGCCGGCAAGGCAGTCCCCTCCACTCCCATTGAATTGGTCAACAGGCTGACCGAACAGGAAGTTACCCCAGGGACTTGCGAAACCGCCTTTTCAACACGCGCACTACAAGCCGCACAACTCATTCCTGTCACAGTATACTGTTTCATTTCCTTGGTCTCCTTTAATTACTTCGTATTACTTCATTAGTTTCTGTAAGGTAGCTACAAGTTCATCGATTGTCTCCTCCTTACCTGCAATGATATCTTCCGCAACACAGGTCCGGATATGATTGGCAAGCAGCACTTTATTAAAACTGTTCAGTGCAGCATTGACTGCGGATACCTGTATTAAAATGTCCGTACAATAAGCATCTTCCTCAACCATTCTTTTTATACCACGGACCTGTCCCTCGACACGATTTAACCGATGAATCAGGTCTTTATACTCTTTATCTGATCTCTCTTTAGTTCTGTGAGAGCAACATTGCTTTTGTTCCTCCATATTACATTCATCTCCTTTACATCCATCATTATATACCCCTATTGGGTATATTGCAACAAATTCTTTTGTTTTCTTGCTTTTTGAGGACAGATTTGTTACTGTTAAAGAGTAAGAAATGGAGGGATTCCTATGTTATCAGAACGTTTATTAAAATACCCCGGATTTATCTATGATATCAATGGCACTTATTATTATCTTGGGAAATGGATCTGCAAAAAATGTACAGATATAGAGGCAACCGACTGTGTTTCTATGTATCAGATGTGCCGAAGCAATCACGAAGAGCCGGAGACAAATATGTATTTCCAGAAGATTCGTGCATTCAGCGATTTTGCTCTAGAGATTCCCTATAATCCAGAAAAGATTGAAAAAGATATGCAGACAGTTACAGAGAATCTATCTGATGCCTCTTTCGCCTCTTTGGATACTCAGATGCAGAATTTTGAAGAAGACTGTCTGAAATACTGCGGCAAATTATAATTCAGATATCAAAGTAAAAAGATGCTCCGACGAATCCTGAAAGGATTCCATCGAGCATCTTTTTTATAATATGTAATATTCTTTTCCCTATGATTTATTTTCCTACAAGAATCATGGATAACATTCCCGGACCTGTGTGGGCCCCGATAATTGGTGACAGCATCGTACGTCTTACCTCAACACCCGGACAAGATTCCCTGACTCTTTGTTCCAGTTCTTTTGCAAGCTCCGGCGTATCAGCATCACAGATGTAGACAGTATTCCCTGATTCTTGGTCGAAATTTTCGGCAAAGAACTTATACAGCGAAGTCATTGCAGCTTTATTCCCCCGTTTTTTATCTACCGTAATCAGTTTTCCATTCTTATCAATTTCTAACATCGGTTTAATATTCAGTGCAGATCCGACGATTGCAGTTGCCGCGCTGACACGTCCGCCTCTCTTCAGGTACATAAGATCCTGTACCATAAAATAATGCCGCAGCTTGGGAACAATCGCCGTTATGGCATTATAGTTTTCATGGATGTCCATTCCATTTTTCTGATTTTCTATGGCTCTTTCAACCAAAATCCCGATTCCGCCAGTTGCTGCCAAAGTATCAACAGGAAGTACCTCCTGTTCAGGATATTTTTCCTTTAAATTCTCAGCAGCAAGCTTTGAACTGTTAAATGTTGAGGAAAGTCCGCTTGACAGGCAGAAATACAGTATGGATTTCCCCGCCTCCAGATATTGCTTAAAATACTCCTCATACATAAAAGGAGAAATCTGTGATGTCTTTGTCAGATCACCATTACGCTGACCATCATAGAACTTCTTCAATACTTCTTCCTCTTCGCAGCCATGAGAAGTACGCATTTCGTCTCCCAGAGAATATTCCATCGGGACAAATGCAACATTGTGTTCTCTGGCAATATCTGCAATAATATCACCGGATGCATCCATACAAATGATGTAATCGTTCATAATAACCTCCAATTGTTACAAAAGCTCGTGATATGTAACACTTATTTCGTCCCAATTGTATCATCTTACAGAACAATCCACAACATATTTATTTTGAAATTCATAAATATTCAGAAATTCTTAAAAAGTTTTCCCATACGCTCTGCCTCATGAACCAGCTCCTCGAGCCGTCGGTTGCATGGTCCAATCTCTATTCCCGCATTTATGACCCTCTTACACTTTCTCATTGTCTGAACCGCCTCTTCGTAGCTCTCGTCAGAGATCTCATAAAACGGCTTTTCTACAATGACCTGTGATGCCAGTAATCTTGCAAGCTGATAATCCATATCGTTCGTATACAGGATTCCCGCTATAAAAGGTGTATTCTCTTTTTGAAGCTGACGATAAACCGGGATTCCTCTTCCACATCCAGAGATTACAAACACTTCCACTTCTCCTGTCGGACGCGGCAATTCAATACTTCCTAGCGTCGGGTCAAAGAAACCGTTGTCTATCTCATACAATTCCCGGATGATATCTTCCTGAAATACTTCTTCAGGAATTCCATAATGGGAGATTGTCTCACCCTTCACGCATATGATCTTATCCGATATCTTCTGGGCCAGATCAATCTCATGCAAAGACATGATCACTGTAATTCCATTCTCTTTCGCCATTCTGCGAAGAATCGCAAGAAGCTCCAGCTTATGGCGTACATCTAAAAATGAAGTCGGCTCATCCAATATAATAATATCCGGTTCCTGACAGATAGCGCGTGCCAGAAGGATTCTCTGACGCTGTCCATCACTGATCGCATTGAAATCACGGCCTCCCAATTCCTGGGCATGGACAGCTTCCATCGCTTTATCTACCTTTTCTTCGTCCTCTCTGGTCAGGATACCAAGTCTGCCCGTATATGGATACCGGCCGGTCGCAACAATATCATGGCACGTCATAAGTTCCGGCTTCATACGTTCCGTCAGCACTACGGCCATACGAGTGGATAATTCCTTATATGATAATGCCTGGAGGAAACTGTTATCAAAAAAAACTTTCCCGCCGATCAATTTCAGCTGGCGTGTAATACTCTTAAGAATCGTCGATTTTCCAGAACCGTTCGGCCCGATCAGTGTCACGATCTCTCCCTGATCTATTCCAATATTAATATCATGGATCAGCGGCTTTCCATTATAGCCGACCGTCATATTCTGCATTTGAAAATAATAATCAGCCATATCTATCTTCCTTTCTCCCGCTTCAACATCATAAGAATTACAATCGGAGCCCCCAGTACAGAGGTTACCGTGCTGATATTCAGTTCCATTGGTGCAAATGCCATACGTGCAATCAGATCACACAACATACAGAACACCGCCCCTCCCAGAAACGTCGCCGGAATCACCACAAGCGGTCTGGACGTATTCAAAGATTTTCTAACCAGATAAGGAACCGCGATTCCTACAAAAGAGATTGGCCCGGCAAATGCTGTGACGCATGCAGAAAACACACTGGAAAGAAGAATCAGCACCACACGGAACACCTTGATATTCACTCCCATACTCTGCGCATAAGCCTCTCCCAGCTGATACGCACCAATCGGCTTTGACAAAAAGAAAGTAAATACCAGTGTGATGCCAACGACAATCGTTGCAACCTTTACATTACTCCAGCTCATACCTGAAAAACTTCCCTGAGACCAGCCATGAAGATTCACAATATCCGAATCTTCCGCAAAAGTTACAACAAAATCCGTCACCGCAGAACAGATATAACCAATCATAATACCTCCCACCAACAGAGATGCCATATGGTGGATCTTCCTTGACAGCATAAGGATAAATCCCGTGGAAATCAGCGATCCGATGAACGCCGCAAAAATCAAAGTATAGGAAGAAAATGATCCCATATATTCCAAAAATATGATCATCGTCAGCGCAACAACCATCTTTGCCCCGGAAGAGATTCCCAGCACATATGGTCCGGCAATCGGATTCGCAAAAAATGTCTGCAGTAAAAATCCTGACAAAGACAGCGCCCCGCCTAATATGGCCGCCATCAGGATTCTTGGCAGCCTGATCTTCCAGATGATACTATATTCCACATCATTTCCGCCATGCTGGAATAGTATATCGAGAATCGTTGGTACAGAGATTCTTACATTCCCTGTATTGATATTCAATACTGTAATTACGCAAAATGCTACTGCCAGCACAATGAAAACCATCGTATATCTGGTCCGTCTTCTAAAATTCTCACTGTGAAAGCTGCTCGTTTCCTGTGCAGTACTAACCTTCTTCTGCATCATTTCCTCACCAAATTCTTTCATATATCCGTCTTCTATGCTTATTGCACTTTATATAAGAATGTCATACCATCCTCGCCCTGATCCGTCAGCATCAGATGAATATCCATAATCAGATTCCCAACGATATCGGTTGCCTGATACAGATACTTTCCGGTACACCACACATTTTCATCCTTGACCGCCTTAAAATCTGCAAATAATTCACTTTTTGCCAACAGATCATCGATGCTCGCAATCGGACTGTCAATCGATGAATTATAGATCAGATAATCCGCATCTACAGCAGTCGCGTAAAATTCTTCCATCGTAAGATTCACAGCCGCACTGTTATTCTCTGTATTTTCCAGATCATCAAAAATATAACGTCCGCCGGCAATCTCTATCATCGTCGGAATATAATCTTCCGTTTTACGTACAACAACAGAGCCATCCGACTTCACATAGAAAAATGCTACCGTTTTTTCTGTATTCTTAAAATCCTTTAATTCTTCAATGACCTTTGTCTGTTCTTCAAAAAAGGCTTCTGCTTCATCATCTTTATCTACCATCGCCCCATACAACTTGATCCATTCTGTTCTTCCAAGAGGATGTATCTCATAGCTGGAGCGGTCAACAAATACCGGGATGCCAAGATCTTCAATCATCTCTTTTACTTTTGGCGAATGCTGAATCATGGTAGATTCAATCGCAAGATTACATCCTTCGTCAATCATAAGCTCATAATCCGGCTCACTGTATTTGCCTGCAAACAGGATATCACCTGCCTCCATTGCAGCGACCGCATGATCAATATACCACCCCGAAACATCTGTTCCGCTGAGTCTGATTGATCCCAATGCATCAATCGCATCAAACAAAGCCATTGCGGAGGTTGCCGCCAAATATATCTTATCCAAAGGTTTCTGTAATATAACAATATCTTCATCTATTCCTTCCGGAACTTCTCCATCTTCCGGTACAAGCAGATACGTTGCACTATCATAAACTTCAATCACTTCATAGCCATCATTGTAATAATATACATCGAAGCCCTCTGCATAATCAAGTTCCAGTGTCCGTTCATAAGTAAGCCCGGGAATCTCCAAAGCCTTTTTACTTTCCTCTTTCTGCTCTGTCTGTATCGTCTCTTCTGATTGCCCTGCATCATCAGGTGTCTCTTTACTTTCAGAAGCACATCCAATAATTCCTTCCATCACCATCAGCAAAGCCAGAAGCAGACTGATTATTTTCTTCCTGTTTTTTTTCATTTCACCATCTCCATTAACAGAGACGGCCGTTACGCCGTCCCTGTCTCTACCGTATTATTTTTTTGCTGCTACAGCCGCATGAAAAAGCTCTTCTGCTTTCTCTTCACACCCGAAAATGGCTCCATAAATCTTTACCCATTCCTTCTGTGCCAGCTCTTCTTCTTCATCTGCAGAACGATCTATAACCACCGGGATATCAAGAAGCGCATATTTCTCTGCCTGTTCAAAGAAACGCTCTTCCTGTTCTTCTACTGTCAGGTCTTCTTTCTCATCCTCCTGCGGAAGAATGTCAGCCGGAAGAAGGGAAAGATTACATTTACTGCTGATTAATTTCTTAAAGTCCGGTTCCTCATATGTACCTGCAAAGGATATTTCTTCCTTCTCCATCTTATCTGCTATCGCATCAATCTTACAGTCATCTTCCTCACAGGCAACTGCTGCCACCTGATCCAACATATCCATCTGTTCCAACTGTTCCAGAATATCATCGGAAGCCGCATAGGTCTTATCAACCGGCTGTTGGATCACAACAACTTCTTTATCAAGTCCGGCCGGAATCTCTACACCTTCCGGGACGATCAGATATTTCACAACATTTTCTTTATAAAGCTCTGCTACAATCTCTTCCTGTGTCTGAACATTCGAAGCCGTTTCCTCCGAAGTTTCTGCCGAATCATCATCTTCTACATTCTCTGTCTCGTCTTCTGACTCAACCTTCTTCTTAGAATCTTTCTCTGTCTCTTCGTCCTCTGCATCTTCTCTTACCGTACCTGATACCAGATCAATCTCAAGAAGCGTAATGCCCTGTTCATATTTATAGAGCTTAAAGTACTCAGCATAATCCAAAGTCACTTCATCTTCGTATTCTAAACCAAGAATATCCGGTGCCTCTTCGTCCAGTTTCTTGCTGCTTCCCATACCGCTTCCAAGAACTGTTTTGCCGTCTGCTTCTCCTGCTGCCACAAGATATATAAAGATATTGTAAGCAACTTCATGTGCCGTTGACATCGCCGTTGTCATACCAATAATCTGGTTATTTTTATTCAACTCAACCGGAATCGTAAAAACAGAAGTTCCGCCCACAACTGTAGCATAGTATTTATTGCCGTTAGCCTTTACATAACCGTAGTTCGGACTGCTGAATACGATTGTCGCATATGCCTGACCGTTCGTTATTGTAATCTTTGTACAAGAAATGCTCACACGTCCGGTTCCACCCGACCATGTGAAGCTGTCTGGTGTATAGACGCCGTCTTTTAACTTGGTGGTATTGTTCACTTTTCCAGTCGAACCGCTTAAGTCAGACTCATACTTGGATTCGGAATCTGGATTGCTATTATTCTGACTGCCGGAAGAACCGGTGCTGCCGCTGGAACCTGAATTACCAGTGCTGCCTGTGCTGCCAGACGGATGATTCCCAGAATCTGAATCTGTTACTTTTTGCGCACCTTCAGAAGAAAATGTAACATGACGATCATACCACTCATCATTCGCGATTGAATGTGCAGCAATTAAAATTTCCTTATCCAGAACAAGAACAGGAATATCAAATGTACGGTAGGTTGTATCCCCCTCTTTATATTCCTTTCTAGCTCCTATCCATCCTGAACCTTTTTCTGCATCTTCTCCTGAACCAACAAACAAATAATCATAACCTGTTTTTTTAGTGCTTAGAGTCAATTCTGCCGTCATCATACCGTTATCAACTGTGAGTATGCAATTATCAATGCTAAACATTCCCTCTGTACAAGTTGCATTTATTATATATCTTCCATTCTCCAAAGCACCTGGTGTTGGAATTGGATCCGGCTCTGTTTCTCCAAGTATTTCTGCTGGAATCTGAAGTACCAAAGGAGTTGTTTTATACCATCCCTTTCCTTCACCTGGATTATATAAAGCGATTGGTACATTGCTACCTGCGTCAGATACTGACACGGAGAAATGAAATACCCATCCTGATTTCCCGTCTTGATTAACTTCTATTCCGTCTATTGCTTTTTCCAACGTTGCATCTTCAACATTTCCAAGATAAATCTTACTGTAACTTACATTGGCTGTATACATGCTGATATTAATCTGATTCCCACTAATAACTGCTTCTGAATTTGCTATTTTAAACATTTTATATTCTGCATTATCAGAAACCTTTAATACCTTTATTCCCACATCTCCTGTTGGAATCTGGATACTAGTATTATCAGCCTCATCCTCTTCCAAGAGCATTGGTACTCCTAATAGACTTTGATTTATTATCTCAGTTGTGGTAATTTCCTCATTTTCAGAAATATTTTGCTGATTCTCCAGCTGTACTGTTTCATTCTCTATTGTCTGTGGATTCTCCACTTTCTCTTCGGTCTTCGAAGGTTCTACATTCTGCGGAATATCAGAAGTATTTCCCTGTCCAGCTTCTTCTCCTTCTACCACTTCTTCTTGCTGTTCATTCTCTGCATTTTCCTGTCCTTGTACATTCGGCTCTTCTGCTCGAAGCGAGGTCACAGGCGTTACTGCCATAGCCACAGCCAGAAGAAGGGTAAGAAATTTTTTCGTGTTACTTTTCACTTAAATCCTCTCCTTTTGATTATTTTCGGCCTTCTGGGGAAGTGGCCCCTTGTTGGTATTGCAAAGAAAAAGCCTGCTATCATTCCGAAAGCAGACATTCTTCAAGAGCTGTGAAAAATATTTTCCCACAACTTTTACTTTATTACATGAAAACACTTTCTTCGGAAGCTATTCACCAACATTTTCAGCAGGTTTCCTGGCTTGCATATCAACGCTCGGCTGCACCTTCTCACATATAAAATATATGCAATGGCATATCACAGCCTTACTCCTTGCTTACAGTGACCGGATCGCTCAGGACTTGCACCTGATTCCCTTTTACCCCTACAGATGAACATCTGTCTGGCACTGAAAACCCCATATATTTGATATTATCAATCACTACCTCATTGTAGCAGACTTATCAGTCAATTACAATATTTCCCAAAGAAAGTCCTTCCTTTTTCACATTCTCAAAAAATAAGCTGTAGCCATACCAAGGCATAAGAATGGCCCAAATGGAAATGATGTTTTATATCCAGCTTTCTTTTTCACCATAATCCATACTGCATAGATTCCTGCGCTAAATACCGCGATTACGAATGCAAGCATCATACACCGCCATCCAAGATACCATCCACAGACAGCCGTGAGTTTGATATCACCGCCACCGAAGCTTCCCGGAACAATACACGTAATAATGAGAAGCAGTATGCTGATACAGAAGGCACCGATTCCTCTCTCCATCAGACTGATTTCTGTGAAAAAAGGGGTTGATGCCAGACCAACCCCTCCAGTTATTATGATTAATTTGTTCGGAATCTTCATTGTCTTCCAATCATTATAGGCTATCATTGCCAATAAACTTAAGAATCCTGCCGTGAATAATATTCTACAGACATTCACCATCCGATCTCTCCTTCTGTTTTTTGTTCTCAGTTGCCTGAATCACAACAGAACATGCAATATCTCCAGTAATGTTCGTAGCCGTTGGAGCCATATCTGTAATCCGGTCGATTCCAGCCACCAGTCCGATACCTTCCAGCGGAAGCCCGACAGACTGCAGAACCATGGAAAGCATGACCATTGCAGACCCTGGGATTCCTGCCGCCCCTATAGACGCAAATGTACACGTCAGCACAATTGTAATCTGCTGCACCAGACTCAGATGAATTCCATATACATTTGCAATAAATAATGCACAGATTCCCTGATAAATAGCAGTTCCGTCCATATTGATCGTAGAACCGAGCGGAAGCACAAAAGAACGCACCTCTTCTGTGACACCCAACTGTTCTGCTGATTTCATAGAATATGGCAATGTCGCTGAACTACTTGCTGAAGTAAAAGCAAATACGATTGCTTCTGCTGCTTTTTGAAAGAATTCTTTTGGTCCCACACCGGAAAATAATTTTACAGAAGATGAATATACAATGATTGCATGCAATATACAAGTACCATAAACTGCCAGAACCACACTGACCAACGGAAGCAGTACTTCTGCCCCATTTTCTGCCACAATCGGTGTAATCAACGCAAATACTGCAACAGGTGTAAACTTCATAATCACTCCGGTAATGGCATACATTGCTTCAGCCAGTGAATCGAATGCTTTGAAAATTGGTTTACCCTTATCTTCAATCATCACAATTCCGCCGCCAATGACAATGGCAAACGCAATAATCTGGAGCATATCTCCATTTGCCAGTGATTGTATCGGATTTGACGGAATAATATTAACTAAGGTATTGATAACTCCCGTACTCTCCGGAATCGTTACCTCTGCAACTTCTCCTGTAATCTCAAAGCCCTGACCAATCTTAAATATATTGGACACAATAATACCAAGTGTTGCTGCACAAGCAGTTGTACATAAGAAATATACCACTGTCTTTCCGCCGATTCTTCCAATCTTTTTTGCATCACCGATTCCACATACGCCCACGATAATTGAAGAAAATACCATTGGTACAACAATCATCTTGATGCAATTCAGGAACAATGTTCCAAATGGGCTGATATATGTATTGGCAAAATCAGAATGATTCTGCAATGCCAATCCCGCTATGACACCAAGCGCTAATCCTATTAATGTCTTCACAGGCATACTTAACTTTTTCTTTTCCATAAGTCCTCCTCATCAGTATCTTTTTTATTACTCTCATATTAAATTAGTATATCACAACCCCGATTTTATTACTATTATTGTTTATTTTTTCACTTACTCTGGTTTTTCTATGCATATTTACTATACAATTTACTCCCTTATCCAAACGCGACATCCAGAATCATCATCACAAGAAATCCCACAATAAATCCCAACGTCCCTGATTTTTCTTCTTCTCCGATATATGCTTCCGGTATCAGCTCCTGTACTACGACATAAATCATGGCTCCTGCTGCAAATGCCAGAAACCATGGCATCCCTCCCTGCACCAGATTTGCTGCTGCAGCTGCCAGAACTCCAAAGACTGGCTCCACAACCGCCGACATGCTCCCAATAAAAAAGGCTTTTTTCTTACTTATTCCATTGTTAATTAGTGGCAATGCAACGGCAGTCCCTTCTGGAAAATTCTGAATTGCAATACCGACCGTTAAAGCAATGGCCCCTGACAACCTTGATGCATCCTGAAGATCTTGAGCTGCCAATGCAAATGCAATGCCAATCGCCATTCCTTCCGGGATATTGTGCGCTGTAATTGCCGTCACCAGCATCGCCGTATTCCTTTTAACCTGAAAACTCTCCCACTTTCGAATCAAGTAATCCACTAGAATCAACAGCCATACACCTATCAAAAAACCACAGGTAATGACCAGCCAGCTAATCTGTCCATTCTCTTCTGCGTATTCGATTCCCGGCAACAGCAAAGACCATACCGAAGCCGCAATCATCACACCGCCGGCGAACCCCAGAAATCCACTCTGTAATCTTCCTCCAATCTCCTTTTTTACAAAAAACACCCCTGCTGCACCAAGTGTCGTCATAGAAAACGTCAATAAAGTCCCCAAAAAAGTCCATATAATTCCATTCATTCTTCTCACCCATTAGTCAATATATGGAATTAAATAAAGATTGTTCTTCATATATCTGGAATTCTATCCTATTTCAGACTATAATAAAACTAGTCCATACAATAAAAAAGGAGAAAGCTGCATGAATTTTCGTTATGAAGAACCTTTAAAAGAATATATGAGAAAAAAAGACATTTCAGATATCTTTATCGAAGTCTATATGTGCCATTCCTGAGCGGGAATCACAGAGATCTATGCGAGGTTCGCTAACAAGAAAAAAACGGAATTTTTAAAATCCAAAAAGCATTATCGCAGTATTCCAACTGAAATGGGCGAGATTCTTCTCCCTCCAATAAAATTGGAATACGCCAATCCCGTTGTGCTGGGTTTACAGTCTTCTATCTTCGGAAAACTGATCACGCTCCAGGGTGTTAAAATTTAATGTGTTATTTTCAATTTTTCTATTGACAACCATCAATGTTATATGGTATAAATATCTAGTGCGACAGAGAAATATAGGGGATTGGTCAAGTGGTATGATAGGGGTCTCCAAAACCTTTGGCGGGAGTTCGATTCTCTCATCCCCTGCTTAATCAAAAAGAAGTCTTGAATTTACAAGACTTCTTTTTGGTTTCGAGAAAATTTCCATGCAATCAAATTTTTGTTTTACTTTATTTTAAAATAAAAGCCCCGGATTTTCGGGGCTTTTGGTTTTATTCTTAATCTCTATTCATTTATCATAACTAATTTATTTTGCAGTCTGGGCGCTCACTATGTTAATATTCATCTTCTTGAACACTTGAATCAATACCTTTCCAAGCGCCAATACAAGAACTGCTGCTGCAATTGCTTCTGGAATACCTGATGCTGTTACAGTTCCCATAACGAGTCCCCATACAGCTGTCACAGCAACATCTTTTGCTTCTGCATACTGCTGTGCAAATAGCAGATAAATGCTTCCCATAACTGTTATGGTATTTACCATAGAACCTACAAATCCTACAATTGGAAGCGCAATTACCTGATTTACTTTTAGTTTACTTAGTAAAATCCATAACCATCCTGCAGCCACTCCAATCAAAATACGGCATCCTACTGATATCCAGATTGCTTTCATTACTCCTGGAATCCCTGTTGTGCTCATAAATGGCGAAAATGCAAAGGATAAGAGTGTAGGTGCCATTGTATTACTAATCATTGAACACATACCAAAAACAAATCCTAAGATTGCTCCTGCAGAAGGTCCTAACAGAACCGCTCCAATAATTACAGGAATGTGTACAGTTGTCGCCTTAATAATTGGCAGTTGGATCATACCTAAAGGTGTATTCGCTAACACAATGACGATTGCTGCCATAAGTGCGACACTGACCATCCATCGAGTGTCATGTTTCTTTTCTTTCATTATTCAATTCCTCCTTGTTATCATTCCCGACTGCCGGGATACAATACAATTACTGTGTCATTATATCATCGGAATTTATTGAGAACAAGTATAAAATCGAATACAATCCTGTTAATTTAGTTCTTTGATTCTTGCAAGATAAGCAGAAACACGCTATAGTTATTTTGTATTATATCAATATAAAGAGAGGATTTACTATGCAATTGAAAAATAAAACAATTCTTCTTGGTGTGACTGGAGGAATTGCTGCTTATAAAAGTGCATCTCTGACCAGTCTGTTGGTAAAGTCTGGCGCAGAAGTCCATGTTCTTATGACGGAAAATGCCAAGAACTTCATAAATCCCATTACCTTTGAGACTTTAACAGGCCATAAATGTGTAACAGATACTTTTGATCGTAATTTTGAATTTAACGTAGAACATGTTGCGCTTGCCAAAAAAGCAGATGTTGTTATGGTTGCACCAGCAACTGCCAATGTTATCGCTAAGCTTGCACATGGTCTTGCCGATGATATGCTTACCACTACCGTTCTTGCCTGTAAATGTCCTAAAATCATAGTACCAGCTATGAATACAGCCATGTATGAGAATCCCATCACTCAAGATAATCTCGAAACTTTGCGTCGTTATGGTATGGATATTGTAACCCCTGCCAGTGGTTATCTTGCATGTGGTGACACCGGAACTGGAAAGATGCCAGAGCCGTCAGATTTGTATGAACATATTCTTCGTCATTGTGCTTGTCCAAAAGATATGGAAGGATTGAAAGTTCTTGTTACTGCTGGCCCAACTCAGGAAGCTATTGATCCGGTTCGATATATCACCAACCATTCTTCTGGAAAAATGGGTTACAGTATCGCCAAAGCTTGTATGTTAAGAGGTGCCAATGTCACACTCGTAACTGGAAAGACGACATTAGAACCGCCTAAATTCGTTCATGTTGTTCCAATTATCACAGCAAAAGATATGTTTGATGCCGTTACTTCCAGAAGCAAAGATATGGATATTATAATTAAAGCTGCAGCTGTTGCAGACTATCGCCCAAGTCAAGTCTCAAATGAAAAAGTAAAAAAGGCAGACGCAGAATTATCCATTCCATTAGAGCGAACAGATGACATCTTAAAGTATCTCGGAGAACATAAACTTCCTAACCAATTTTTATGTGGCTTTTCTATGGAGACAGAAAACATGCTTGAAAATTCCAGAAAGAAACTTGCAAAAAAAAATCTGGACATGATTGTAGCAAATAATTTAAAAATAAAAGGTGCTGGTTTTGAAACCGATACAAATATAGTGACTCTTATTACTAAAAACTCTGAGACTGAGCTTCCTATTATGGGAAAAGATGATGTTGCATTCCGACTATTGGATGCCATTTTAGAATTAAGATTGAAAAAGGAGAATACGTCTCATGAATAAAGATTTTTCCCAGATTCAACAAGATGTAACACACGTAATTGAACTCAACGAAAGCGGAAAAAATATGGCTGAGATTGCTGAGCGGCTAGATCTTTCCATAGATTATATTAAACTCATTTTGACCTGTGCACAAGGATTTACAGAAGACGATCCGATTGCTGTAGCACATTTGGTGGAAATGGAATTTTAAATATTATCACATTAAAAATCCTGTCTACTATATAGATTTTCTTTCATATAATAGGCAGGATTTTCATAATTATCATCTGATATTATAGCTTTTCTTCGCTCCATTCCAGAAATTCTCCTGAATATGCATCTATCTCAAAATCATATTCTTTCTGCTCATATATAATATCACCATCATATTTATAATATCCATCATCATATTCCAATTTGATTTTGACATTTTGCTCTGTTGCTCCAGGGACTTTTTCAAGAACAAGTTTTATTGCTTCTTCTTCACTGACAGTCACTTGTTCTTGTGAAGGTATTTGTTCGTTATTCTGGCTATTATTTTGATTCTGTTGCGTATTAGTTGACGTAGTATTTCCATCTTTTCCGGTATTGGAAGCAGTATTCGAATTTCCATTCGTGCATCCACTCAAAACAATTGTCAAAAACATCATAAAAGCTACTAATAAAGTAATGTATTTTTTTCGCATATCTTTCCTCCTAAGATTTCATTTTTTCTTGCATTTAGTATATCCATTTAAATTGAAAGAAAGACTAAAATACACATTTTATTTTTTACAAATTCTGGTAAAAAAAAGACAGTCAAAC